>CAJOQO010000128.1 GCA_905236545.1 uncultured Lachnospiraceae bacterium | reverse complement strand
GGGAACAACAGGCTGCGAAGCAGCGACGGATGCGCGTCAGCGCAGACGGTTCACGGTCTGTGGGGAAGGGGCCGTGAATAGTAACCCTCCTGCGGCCTGCGGCGAAGCGTTTCCCGGAAGGATCTTTGAGTGCCATGGCACTCAAAGCCGCGTGCGGCGCAGCTTTCGACGAAGAAAGCCTTCCTTTGGAACGGTGTTACAGGTACCGGATCATAATCTCCGTCCCGACAAACGCAAGCATCACCCCGCCTGTAAAATAAATCGCATAACGCCCCCGGCATCCGTCACGGTATCCGACCCAGATCCCGGCCAGCGCGGCCAGGATGGCAGCGCAGGCAATCACGCCCGTCGCCATGCCGATATTACGGCCGATAAATCCCCAGCCGATGCCTGCGATAAAGGTAAACACCGCCGCAAGAACTACCTCCAGCAGGATCCTCCCGTAGGCAATCTTGTGAAGCCGTTCCTGAACCGGGGCATGCCGGAACGCTTTATAGATCATAAAGAACGCGACCAGCAAAAACAGGATCGCGGCAACAAAGTAGCAGAAGTTCTTCAGATCTGCCGACTCACTGTTCGAAAAGAAAGGAATCCTGGTCAGTTCATATCCCGCCAGCATAGCCAGTGCCTCAAAGCCCCCGGCAATCAGGCAGATCATCAGGACTGCTTTCCACTCGATCCTGCGAACCATGGAACCTTCATACTGCCCGAGCAGGAAAAAATTAGCGGAAAGTCCGAGTACGATCAGCGTGTTTTCCAATATGCTCAACGGTTCTCACCCCACTCTTACAACTACCTTCTCCACATGTGATGCCGCCCGAAAGAATACGATTCGCAGCTCGAAAGCACACATTGTTCAGAGTGTACCTTTTCACCTGTCCGATTTCAAAATACAACCGCTGTTTCCTGACGAAAAAAAAACGACACTTTCCGTCAAGTGTCGTTTCCCCAAAAGGCCTTTGAGCGCTACAGCGCCTGCAGTTCCCCGAAGAGCCCGCGCAGACGGTCCGCGCTGATCTGTCCCGGCGCGGACGTGCCCTCAGCCGTTCCAAAGGAGATGCAGCTGCCCGTAAATGCGCACGCCACTCTTGAAAGCCTTCCGATGCTGCCCATGGACATCGTTATGAACGGCCGGTCCGCTTTTTCCTCCAGCATCCGGACGGACGCGGACAGCAGCTCGCACACGTCCTGCCTGCTGCGCGGCATAAATGCCGCTTTGGTGATATCACAGTCCGTCTCCTGCATCGCAGTCATCTTCCGGACGATCTCCTTTTTCTCCGGCGTACGTTCGAAATCATGCCAGGAAAGAATGACCTTCATCCCTGCTTCATGGAGCTCCGCGATCAGGTTTCTTCCTGTCAGCAGAGTATGCCCCCCGGCGTGAAGCCTGCCATGCTGGAGATCCACAAGATCCGCAAACCTGGCCGCCTGAAGGTTCCTCTTCCGGTAGTCCTGATCACTGATCTCGATCTCTCCGCCTTCCTCCTTCGTCCGGATCGTATAGAGCACCGGCTTCTCCGAAACCGCCCTTCTGACCGCTTCGAGCGCAGGGGCCTCCTCCTGAAAATAAAAGTCTGCGCGGAACTCCACCAGATCAAAGCTGGTTTTTTTTACGGCGTCCAGCGCACGCACAAGTTCCTCGTAGGTATGGGCGATGACCGGAACGCAGATCTTCGGTATTCCGTCCCCAAGCACCATATTTCTGACTCTGACCGTATTCATGTTTCCTCCTGGTCATTCTATCCGCACGCCCGCGGCCTGCGGCTCCTTAGCAACAGGAAAATACTGTTTCCGCACCAGCTCCACCGGCATCTCTTTCCCGGTCCACAGGCGGAAGCACTCCGCTCCCTGCCACAGCAGCATATACATCCCGTTAAAGGTCTTCAGTCCTCTCTCCTGCGCCATCTTCATCAGTTTTGTGGTACGCGGATGATAGATGACGTCCGATACGGCAAGTCCCTCATGCAGCAGGGATGCATCCGGAACCGGCGAGGCATCGGTATGCGGCTCCATGCCGACACTGGTCGCATTCGTCAGCAGATCACTGCTGCCGATCACGTTTTTGAGCGCCGTACTGTCCTCAAGATCCGTCAGGTCAGCCCTGCACTTCGTTTCCCGGTTGATCCGGTCTGCCAGATCCCGGGCTTCCGGGAAAGAACGGGACCTGCGGTTGACAATGTGCAGCGTTCTGACGCCGTCCAGAGCCATCTGCACACAGGCAGCTCTCCCCGCGCCCCCCGCGCCCAGGAGGGTCACTTCCTTTCCCCGGAGGTCGATTCCCGCCTCCCGGACGGATGCCGTGTACCCGAAACCGTCCGTATTGTGTCCGACCAGCTTTCCGTTTTCGTTGACGACGGTATTCACCGCGCCGATCATGCGGGCAGCTACAGACAGATCATCCAGATATTCCATCACTTTCTTTTTGTCCGGCATCGTAAGATTGAAACCATAGGTATTCAGATCCCTGAATACGCGGACGGTTTCGCCAAGCTTTTCCTGTCCGACATCAAAAGCAAGATATACCGCGTCGATCCCCAGCGTCCTGAAAGACAGGTTATGCATCGCGGGTGAAAGGCTGTGCGCCACCGGACTGCCCAGCAGGCCTCCGAATCTTGTGTATCCTGTAATCTCGTACATTTTCCTCCTGCTCTCCCCGGAGGCATTTGCAAGCGACACCTCCTGCTCTCTCCGGAAGTATCACTCGGAAATGCCTCCGGTATTCCCGTGCGTTCCTCCGGAATAGTTTGAAAAAGCCCCCGGCCCTGTCTGCCGGAGGCTTACAGAATCTTCTGCAGCACGCCTGCCCCATCGTGCAGACGTCTCTTATCACTCAGCCGCAAAGGCGGCAGTCAGCTTCTCTTCAGGAAATCCGGAATCTGGATATCTCTTTCCACTACCTTGCTCTGCGGCATGCGAACCTCCGCGTTCCTCAGAGAAGCCTGCGGCGCCGGTTCGGGAGCAGTCTTTGCCGCCCGGTTGGAGAAGGAAAAGCCGCCGGACGGTCTGGAATCCGTCTTGGGATAGCGGAAGTCTGAGCCTGCCTTCCTGGCTGCAAAGATCGGCTGCGGCTGATCCGCATTCGGATCCTCCAGTCCGGTTGCAATCACCGTGATGCTTGCCTCGTCCGCATAAGTATCGTCATACATCGCGCCAAAGATAATATTCGCCCCGTCACCCGCAAGCTCCTGTACATAGCTCGCGGCGTCGTTCGCATCCATCAGGCTGATATCTCCGCTGATATTGATAATCACATTCGACGCGCCCTCGATGGTCGTCTCAAGCAGCGGGCTCGCGACAGCCTGCTTGACCGCTTCAAGCGCCTTGTCATCCCCCTTTGCCAGGCCGATTCCGATATGAGCGATTCCCTTGTCCGCCATGACGGTCTTAACGTCTGCGAAGTCAAGATTGATCAGAGCAGGAAGATTAATCAGATCCGTGATACCGGCAACCGCCTGCTGCAGGATCTCATCCGCCCTCTTGAACGCTTCCGGCATGGTGGTTCTGCGGTCTACGACCTCCAGAAGCTTGTCGTTCGGAATCACGATCAGCGTATCGACGGTTTCCTTCAGCTTCGAAATACCGGTAAGCGCATTATTCATGCGAACCTTTCCCTCAAAACGGAACGGCTTCGTAACAACACCCACGGTCAGGATACCGAGCTCCTTCGCTACGCCGGCAATGACAGGAGCCGCGCCTGTGCCGGTTCCTCCGCCCATGCCACACGTTACGAATACCATATCCGCCCCCTGAATCGAATTGCGGATCTCTTCCGTGCTTTCCTCGGCAGCCTGCTGTCCAACCTCGGGCCTGGCCCCAGCGCCAAGGCCTTTTGTAATCTTTTCGCCGATCTGGATGACGGTCGGAGCTTTGGACATGGCAAGTGCCTGCTTATCTGTATTGACACCGATGAACTCAACACCGGCAATAGTGTCCTCTACCATGCGGTTTACAGCATTATTCCCCGCACCGCCTACGCCGACAACGATGATCCTTGCGCCGGACTCGGCTTCATTTGACATGATCTCTAACACGTGAGTATCCTCCCTTACTTTATCGTCCAGGATACGGACGACAGCCCATATCTAGTTCAATATACGTTTATTTCCCTTTAAAATCAAGTCCTTTTGTGCATCCGTAGGGGAAGCGCATGGCACTCAGGCTGAACCGATTCCTCTACTGGGCAAGCTGCCCGGTTGCCGGGTCGATCACATTCCAGTAAGCGTCTACCACATTTCCGTTTTCATCCACGGAGCAGCCATCAATCGGATTGCCATAGCTGTCCACAACCTGGCCGTTCACAACGCGCGCGTCATACCGAAGCGTACCGCTGGAATCGAATACCATAAACGGAGTGGCTGTCTCCTCCTTTGCCTCCTCCTGGGGTTCCTCCTCCTGCACTTCTTCTCCGCCTTCCGGGGCGGATGCTGTATCCTGCGGTTCAGCCGAGCCTTCTCCCGCAAGGGAATCTCCCTCCGGGCTCTGCTGCGGAGTCTGCTCTCCGCCAGACTCCCCGCCATCCTCCGGAGCTGCCGGAGAATCGCCCTCTTCCGTTTGCGCCGTCTGCTCCTGATCGTTATCCGCCCTGAAGGTGATCGCCTCATTTTTCCCGGTGAAGCCTTCCATATTAAGGGTTCCTGCTTCTCCTTCAACCTTCGGATAGATCGAAACAAGGTTTGCTACCTTCTCCTCCAGATACTCATCCTGCCCAAGCTGCACCGTGACCGGTCCAAGCCTGAGAATCATATTCTGATTCGCGTCGAAGGTCACACTGTCCGGGATCAGGTTGTTTTTTATCAGCAGCTGGCTGATATTCAGCATCGTGCGCAGCGTGGACATGTTCCCGGTGACCAGTTTCTGGTAGAGCTGCGGCTTCTCGATCTCTATGCCTGCCACCAGCGGGATCCCGGCATAGATGGTATCGGTTATCTCCTGCACCACACCTTCCGTATCAAAGTAGACATTGCTGCCTTCATACTGGACGCGGCCGATGATCGGGTTCTCCTCCACTACGATTCTCACAGAGGTCGGCGAAAGCATGACGGCCTGAACGCTTTTCAGGTAGGGAGCATCCTCCGCCGGTCCCTGGGAACGGTATTTCCACGCAAAGTAGAGCGTATTGCGCGTTTTGAAATCGTAGATCAGGTCATCCCTGATCTGCTCCGCGAGATAACGCTCATTTCCCTTCACATCGATTGACCGGATCTGGAAAACTCCGAGTACGATTGCAGCTGCCGCTCCCAGTATGACGGCAATAATCGCAGCTGCCCTGACTCCTTTGCTCATACCTCTCCCAGTTTCTTCACCAGACGCTTGAATTCACGCCCTCTCTCTTCGTAATCCCGGAACATGCCCCAGCTCGCGCACGCAGGAGACAGCAGGACGGCGTCCCCCTCCGCGGCAAGGCTGACGCAGGTGTCAAAGCATTCCTCAAAGGTATCACACATCGTGATGTTCTCAAAGCCATGCTCCCTGGCACAGCGGGCAATCTTCTCCTTTGTCGCCCCGATCAGCACCAGCGCCTTCACCTTTCCCTGAAAGCTTTCGATCCATTCGTCGTAGGCGGAATCCTTGTCATAGCCTCCCCCGATCAGAATCGTAGGTCTGCGCATGGCCTGAACCGCCTTGATCGCGGCATCCGGATTCGTCCCCTTGGAATCATTGTAGTATGCCACACCGCGCACTTCGCCGGCATATTCGATCCTGTGCTCAACTCCGGCGAAGCTTCGAAGCACCCCGCGGATCTGATCCACCGGCATATGCATGGCCAGCGCGGCGAGAACCGCCACGCTCACATTTTCATAATTATGCGTTCCCAGAATCTGCAGCTCATCCGTATGAATGATCTCCTGAACATCGGTTCCATCCGAATACTTCAGGATCCCGTCTTCCAGATACATGCCCTCCCTGAGGGTGCGGCGGGAAGAGAACCACCATACACGGGGACCTCCGGCGGGAATCTCATGGCCGAACCGGTTCAGTACCTCATCCTCAAAGTTCAGGATCAATACATCCTCCGGTGTCTGATTCTCCGCGATCCGCTCCTTGACGCGGATGTATTCCTCCATCGTATGATGGCGGTTGAGATGATCCGGAGTGATATTCGTGATCGCACTGACATGGGGATGAAAGGCTTCGACGGTCTCCAGCTGGAAAGAGCTGATCTCCGCCACGCAGATGCTTTCATCCGTTGTACCGGAAGCCGCCTTCGTATAGGGAGCGCCGATGTTTCCAACCACAAAGACATCTTTTTCTCCCCTGAACCGCTTCATCAGCTCACCGAGCAGAGTGACGGTCGTCGTCTTCCCGTTTGTACCGGTCACTGCCAGGACCTCTCCCCGGCTGAGCCTGAACGCCAGCTCGATCTCTCCCCAGACAGGGATTCCCATGCTCCGGATCCGCTTCACAGGTTCCAGATCCGTAGGCACCCCCGGACTGATCACGCACAGGGATACGCTGCGAAGCAGCTCGTCAGACAGCTTCCCTGTGACAATACGGATCCCTTTGCCTCCGTCCGGAAACCCTGCCCGTACAGCGTCCTGGTCAATCGATTCATTTTCATCATAGAGCACCGGCAGCGCGCCGGATTCCAGAAGCAGGATGCCTGCGCCGACTCCGCTTCTTCCCGTGCCGTATACCAGTACGGAATTCCCTTTCAGATCAGTTCTGACTTCTCTCATGCTGCCGTCTCCTTCGTTACAAGATATCTCTGTTTTCTCCATTCAGGATCCTTCCGCTTCGTTCAGAACCGGATCAGCGCCACCAGGCACAGAAGCACCGTAATGATGGTAAACACCGCCACGATCCGCGTCTCGGACCATCCTCCGAGCTCAAAATGATGGTGAATCGGCGCCATCCTGAAGAAACGTTTTCCTCCGGTCTTTTTGAAGTAGGTGACCTGAATGATGACAGACACCACTTCCACCAGATAGATCAGTCCCACGATCGCGATAAAGACCGGCATCTGAAGCGCGTACGCCGCGCCGGCGACGAATCCTCCGAGCGCCAGAGACCCCGTATCTCCCATAAACACCTTCGCCGGGTGGACATTGAACAGAAGAAATCCAAGAAGCGCACCGGCCACTGCCGCGCAGACCGGCTCGATCTGTGCGCCGGTGACCATGGAGGCATAGCAGAAGAATGCGGCAGTCACTGCCGTCACGGAACCCGCCAGGCCGTCCAGTCCGTCCGTAAAGTTCACTCCGTTCACGGTACCGATGATGATTCCGAACGCCGCAATGCTCGCGAAGATGCGGAAAGCAAAGCCGGTCAGCATATACCCGCCCGTGAAAGGGATCCTCCAGTCAAGACACGCCGGATCCCTCAGCCAGGCATAGATCAGAAAGATCAGGGTTACAACGATCTGTCCGGCCATCTTCTGTTTCGGAAGAAGTCCGTCCGATCTTCTCAGCACGACCTTCAGATAGTCATCCGCGAAGCCGATGATGCCGAATCCAAGCGTCAGCAGAAGAACCGGCAGAATCCTCGGGTAGCGGAAAGCAAAAACAATGGATGTGACCAGAACGGCAGCCAGAATCGCGATACCGCCCATCGTCGGAGTTCCCGCCTTCTTCAGATGGGACTGGACTCCTTCCTTCCGCTCTGTCTGTGCTGCCTTCAGCCGGATCAGGAACGGAATCAGGAACGGAAGAATCAGGACTGATACTCCGAACGCCAGGAAAACCGCCCCGATGATATCCATTGATATTTCCATCTGATGTACCTCCTCCCTGCAGCCGCTTTTGCCGCGGATGCCCGACTTACTGACATCCTGTGGGACGTCACAGGTTGTCTCCTTTTCCAACAGAGCAGCGTTGCCATCTCCGGACGCTGCTGCGGAGCGCAGGACAAAGATCCCTCCGCCGCACACATTTCCTTAAAGCAAAGGACGCGTCAGGCATGATCCGGATTCCCGTCCCCGTCCTCATCAGAAACCGTAGCTCCTGACCATGTGGTGTCATCCGCGCCGGCTCCTTCCACCGCTTCCGGCGGGGATGCGATATCCGGATTCTCCGCTACCTGCTCTTCATCCTCAAACAGGGGTCTCACATCCACTTCGATCTGATTGCCATAGCCGTCTGTCACGATTCCCTTGTCCAGATCCGCTGTGCAGCCGGGGATGACATTGCCGGCCGAGTCGATCACCTCGCCCTTCTTGTTGATGGCAGCGTCGTTATACAGATTGCCGGAAGAGTCAAAACACTGGAAGCTGGCACTCTTCACCGTGTTCTGAACGGTTTCGTTCCTGCTGATCCCGAGGTACTGCAGCAGATCATCCGTGATCGCTTCCGTCGGGTAGATTCCCATGTAGGGGAACAGCTCCGTCGCGATCTGGCGGAACAGAACCTGCGGGTAGGTCGAATCCGCCTGCTCGGCAACGTTCGGCTCATCCACCACGACATACAGAACAACCTTCGGATCATCGATCGGCGCAGCGCCGATAAAGGATACCACATAGTGTCCCTTCCATCTGGTTCCGTCCCTGGGATCGATCTTCTCAGCCGTTCCTGTCTTTCCGCCCGTCAGGTAGCCCGGAACCTGGGATTTACGGCCTGTTCCCTCCTGAACAGCTGTTTTCAGATAGCCTCTCACCAGCTTCGACACCGCGCTGGAGATCGGCTGACGCAGCAAAATAGGCTCAATGGTCTCGACGGAAGATCCATCCGCACTCAGAATCTGGCCGACGACATGCGGCTGATAATAATACCCTCCGTTGACAACCGTGCTGAAGGCTGCCGCCTCCTGAACCATATTGATGGTGAAGCCCTGTCCGAACGTACAGGTGGCAAGCTCAACCTCGTGCATCGTCTCACGGTTGTATACAACGCCGGGGTTCTCATTCGGAAGGTCGATCCCCGTCAGGCTTCCGAAACCGAATGCCTGCTGGTAATTGATGAAGTTCGTGATCCCCATCTCCATGCCGATGGTCATGAGGGCAACGTTGCAGGAGTTTACAATCGCGTACTCCAGCGTTTCTTCCCCGTGTCCGTAGATATTGTCACATTTGATGGTCGTGTCGGTGATAAACAGGGAGCCGTTGCAGACGAAAAGATCTCCGTCATGCACGGAACCGGTCTCCAGGGCAGACGCAACCGTGATCGGTTTGAAAACGGAGCCTGGCTCAAAGCCTTCCGACACACAGAAATTTTCCCACTTTGTGTTCAATTCGTCAACATAGGTATCGTCGTCCATCGATTTGATCTCGGCTCCGGAGTATCCCTCCGTTGTAAGATCCGTCGGATCGTTCAGATCGTACTCCCTGTTGGTTGCCATGCCCAGGATCTCACCGGTGTTCGGATCCATGGCGATGACGCCCACATTCTTTGCGCCCTTTCCGTTATGCGCCTCATCTCCGTAGGTCTGATCAAACGCGTCGATCTTCTCCTGCAGAATCGACTGGATGTTCATGTCCAGCGTCAGGCGCAGTGTTTTTCCGTGCTGCGGCTCGATGGTAGTACGCTCGAAATCAGAATTGTCATTCAGATAGCCGAACTCTCTTCCGTTTGTCCCGTTCAGCATCTCATTATAATAATTTTCAACGCCGGTCGTTCCCACATCAACCGCATTGGCAAAACCGACGACCTTGCTCGCGAGCGCGTCGTAAGGATAGGTCCGGATGTACTTTTCCTCAAACCAGACGCCCTGAATATTCGCGCGCTCTCCAAGCGCCTTATAATAGGCGTCCTGCCCCAGGGCGTTCTCATCCAGGTCGGCGCCCCTCCGGAACTGCTCAAACTCTTTCTTCCGGTCGGAGGTGATGTTCCTCTCGATTACCTGATACCGGGAAGACCTGGTCTTTTCCGACAGAATCACATCCCTCGCCGCGGAAGAATCCACGCCGATGATCTTCTCAAGCGCATCCAGCGTCGGCTCAAGGTAGTCTTCCTTCTCATTGATCGCATAACAGTCCAGAACGACATTATAGAATCTGTCGCTCTTCGCCAGGATGATCGAATTCCTGTCCTGGATCACGCCCCTTCTGGCAGGAATCTGCCGCGAATCATAAGACTGCTGCGAAAGAACCTTCTTTGCGTAACGGTTTCCCTTCGTCGCCGAGATCGTCGCGATTCTCAGCAGAAGCGCAGCCAGTAATAACAAAACAAATGCAAAAGAAGCCAGAAGCTTTTTTTGCATCATCTTGGTAAACCGTCTCTCTCTTTTTACTTTTCTGTCACCCTGAATCAACTGCCCATGTCCTCATAAATCAGTCAGGGATCTCCTCATACTGCTTCACGTAATCGCTGGAGGCAGCATCATAATACGCAAACTGAGTCTGCAGAGGATACTCCATCCCCAGTTCATTCAACGCCTTGTCCCGTATGCCGTCCAGATCAATTCCGGAAAGAATCTCATTGTATACGATATCGTTCTCTATCTTGAGATCCTTCAGCGTTGTCTGAAGCGATACCGTTTTCTTCTGCAGCTGCGTTGAGGTAGCCTGGAGTTTCAGATAATGTACACAGATCGCTACGACAGCTACTGCCGCGACCGTCAGAAACAGCACATAAGGCAGATTCATGCTGAGGGAGCGCTCACGCACCGCCTCGATCTGGCTCCGCCTTAGCTCTTTCTCCTCAAACTGCGTCTGTGGCCGTGCAACCCGGACTGTATTGCCCTCGATCACCCCGTCAGTATAACGCACAACGCTGTTTCTTTCAATCACCTTGCTTCTTGTCTGCGGCATCAGCCCGTTGCCTCCCATTTCTCAAATACTCGCAGTTTCGCACTTTTTGAACGCGGATTGCGCTCCATCTCCTCTTCCGAAGGAAGAATCGGCCTGCGCGTGATAACCCTGCCCCGGCTTTTTCTCCCGCATACGCACACCGGGAATCCCGGCGGGCAGATGCACGGATTCTCCGCTGTACGAAACGCCTCTTTTACGATGCGGTCCTCCAGCGAATGAAAGGTGATGATGCAGATTCTCCCTCCCGGATTCAGGATGGAAATCATGTCATTCAGGGATTCTTCCAGAACCCTGAGTTCCCCGTTCACCTCGATCCGGATCGCCTGAAATGCCCTTCTGGCAGGATGTCTGCCTTCCGCCCGCGCTTTCGCAGGAATCGCGGCCTTGATAATCTGAGTCAACTCCCCTGTGGTTTCAATTGGTTTGTGCTTTCTCTCAGCCTCAATCCTCTGAGCGATCCTCACGGCATATCTTTCCTCGCCGTACTCCCTCAGGATCCTCGTCAGATCTTGAACTGTCCATGTGTTCACGACCTCCCTCGCCGTGAGCGGGTTCCTCTGATCCATCCGCATGTCCAGAGGAGCATTTTCTTCGCGGTAGGTAAATCCGCGCTGTGCGTCATCGAGCTGGTTCGAGGATACTCCAAGATCCAGCAGGATTCCGTCCACAGACGGGATACCGAGTTCCCCCAGTTTCCCGACCATCTGAGCGTAATTGGCCCGGATGATGATTACCTTGTTTCCAAACTCCCCGAGACGTTTTCCGGCCGCCTCGACCGCCGCGGCATCCTGGTCGATCCCGATCAGCTTTCCTCCCTTTGAAAGCCTCCTCGCAATCTCAAAAGAATGACCTCCTCCGCCAAGCGTTCCGTCGACATAGATTCCATCAGGCGAAACCCGCAATGACTCGACCGCCTCTTCCAGGAGGACGGATGTGTGTCTGAATTCCACACGTGCCTCCTTCCAGTTCGCGCGCATCCTCTCCCCAGTCCGCATCGCGTTCCTTTCCGTCCACTGCCCGGGCACGTCTCCCTCCTGTGCCGGGCACATCCCGCACTGTATTACAGTCCGGAACTTTCCTCCGACCGCTCCCTTCGGCCGGCAGGAACTCCTTACAGATCGATATCCAATCCGTTCAGAGCTTCCATGGACTCGTCGATCTCATCCGCCGAAGTCGCGTCAACGTACTTCTCTCTGGCCCACAGTTCAACCCGTTTCATGGACCCCTCGACCACAACATCCTTCTGCATCCCGGCAAATCCCCTCAGATTTTCCGGGATCAGGACTCTTCCCTGTTTGTCCATCTCGCAGAGGGTTGCGCCCGCGGCAAAGAACCTCACGACTTTCCTGGCGTCTTTATTTGTAAGCGGCAATTTCGACAGCTTTTCTTCGAAGGCGCCCCACTCATCCATGGGATAAGCGAACAGGCAGCCATCCAGCCCCCTTGTTATCATGAATTCCGATCCCAGCTGTTCACGGAATTGCTTTGGGACGATCAGTCTGCCCTTGGCATCTAATGTATTTTTGTAAGATCCATAGAACATGATGCCAGACTGCCTCCACCGGAGCTGCTTCGTCAGGAACCGCGGGAACCTCCCTTATGATTCACCACTTTTCCTCCCTTATGACCCACAACTCACCACTTTTTGCCACTCATGAGGCTATCTTAATGGATTTCGCGTAAATGTGCAAGATAGAACATCTGTTTCCGGAGATCCGTTTTGTGCACTTTTCCGTCCTCTGTGATCACCTATCTGGTGTCCCCTCCTTCCGTGCAGTGCAACATCTTGTAATCATCAGCAAAAAAAAGAATCTGAACCGCATCTGCGGTTCAGATTCTTGTACGATTCTTTTTCATTCAGTCCGGGATATCTGTCATGATGTCAAGCTGGAACCCCTCCCACATATTCGCATTCACATTCCAGTCCCTGAGATCAGATACGATCCGGTGGTAAAAGGCCTGGCCGCCATGCACGATGTCATAGGTACGCGCATCGCCGCGGGCCTCGAGGTGGCGCCCGAAGGAACAGTTCCTGATGTCATCCGCACCGTAATCATCCTGGGTTCCGTCCGGCCAGTAGATATAGAAGCGGGGGATCTGGGGTTCGCTGGAGAAGCGCACATCTCCCGCCAGCTCCAGGATCTTCCTTCCCACAGGCTCGTAGCAGCACAGAACATGCGCATACCGCCACACAGTCCTTGTAAAGTCCGACACCCTGAACTGCATCAGCCAGTCCTCATCCATCATCCCGTTCCCGTCCTCCTTCGAGATGATCAGGACAATCGGGAACTGCCTCTCCGGATCAGAGATTGCGCCCGCAACCGCGCAGGCATCCTCCTCCCGCACGATCCGCCTCCTGCCGAAGCACGCAAGCGCGCTGAACACGCCGATATTGTCCACGATATTCTTATAGAAGCCCGGGTAGGAAAAATAGGTTGACTGCCGTTCCGCCGTAGAGGAATCCCCCCGCTCCGGCTGCGCGTATCCGTTCAAAACCTTCAGCCACAGCCCCTGCGTCAGGCTTCCCTCTCCTTCCTTCACCTCAGCGATGGACGCCTCGGAATACCAGATCCTGCCGCCGACTTCCGGATCCATGTGGCGTACATGGACATTCATCACATGTTTATCCGGATGATATTTCACCGCCACGTGATACGCAAGGAGATCCGCGTGGTAAGTCTGAACCTCCTGCGGCATGCTCTGGAAAAGAACCCCGTACTTCGCGAGGATCCATTTCCAGATCATCCTGGCACACTGGACAAACAGAGAATCGACGGTCGGCTCTTCCTCCGTCTTCAGCCGGCTTCCATCCACACGGGTCTTCATCTGAAACGCCACGTGCCTTCTCAGGGGACGGAGCTCATAGTGCCTTGACTCCGTCTCGGATTCTTCCCTGCCGTCGTTGAACACATCCATCCTGCGGAAAACATCCGTAAGACGGTCGTCATGGAACACGCTTTCATTGAGAAGGGCAATGATCGTATTGACATTGATCGGAACATGGCGCGTCCGGGAAAGAAGCTGCCCGATCAGAATCGGCCTGGGCGTGCGGAAGATTTTCTTTGCCAGGTTGTCCGGGCGGATCATGTCATCATTCAGGATCTGCTCTACCTCCGGATAAAGCTGGGCCTCTCCGAGCTTCAGCCGGAAGTGGCTCTTGATCATATCGCTCCACCGCCCTGACTTATAGAGCGCGTGCCCCAGGTCTTCAAACAGCGTCACCATGGACTTGTCGCACAGCTCGAGCGTTGCCAGGATCGAATTGAAGTAACGGGAAAAGCCGGGGTAATGGCCCCACAGTTCTTCTCCCTTATATCTCATGTCATGCTCGACCTCATGCCAGCCTTCAAAGAACATCGTTTTAATCTGTATCTCGAAGGTATCGTCGATGCACATCTCCCAGGTCTGCGAAGAGATCTCGGACTTCAGGTACTGCGGAAGCCGGAACACACCATTCAGCTTGGCCGGCTTGAATTCATCCTCGCTGCGTTTGGAGGTCGACCACTCGATCACGTCAAAAGTCTGCGCCATGATATCCTTGCAGATATCCACATCATCATCAAAATACAGGTTGATCCTGACGCCGATCAGATCCTGCAGCTTGTGTTCCTCGCTGAGATCCTTCAGTTCAAACTTTCTTGCCATCGACTGGCTGGTCTTGATTCTGGAAAAACACCTGTAATAGATGCCGCACTGTTCCAGGCGGTCACTGATAATACGGCGCAGATCCTGTTCCACCAGCGGAGGCACCTTCACGCCTGCGGCAAGCTGTTCCTTTGTAAATGAAGCGGGCTGGATGTTATTTTCATACTGTCCGCTGTTCATGGAGTATTCGTTCATAACCATATAACCTTACTGATACACGGGATTGCCGTACATATCATATCCCTGTCCCGTCAAAGGATCCGTCCAGGCAATCTGCGCGGAGGATGACGTTCCCTGCGAAGCGCCGGAAGACTGTGTTCCCGATGAGGCGCCGGAGGAATATACGGGATTGCCGTACATATCATATCCCTGTCCTGTAGCCGGATCTGTCCATGCGACAGCATTGGAATTCTGGCTGGATCCGGAATAGACCTCTATGTTATTCTGCGTGGAAGAGCCGGTACTCCCCGCAGCAGTGCCCTGCGCGGAAGAAGCGGCATCTGTATTCGCCGCCGGTCCGCCGTCCATGGACGCCGCTCCCTGGGATCCGGAGGTATCCACCGTATCCGCCGATCCGTCTGTCATATAGGGCGCCACCATGGACGCGGAATCCGGATACCGGTCGGCAAAATCCTTGAAGACCTCATTGGCCTTTTTGGTATCTCCGGCATTCAGGCAGGCAAAGCCCAGATAATACAGGGCGTCATAGTACCGCTCGCTTTTTCCTTCCTCATCCGAATCAATCGCCATCTGAAGCTGTCTGGCCGACTCTTTGTAGTCACCCGCCACATATGCGGAGGTGCCTTCCGTATAGTACTGGTTGAACAGCGCGTCCCCCACCATCGCGGTCAGGTCTTCATAGAGCTGTTTTCCTTCAGAATCAAAGTTTTCCGCGTTCAGGGTTCCCAGCGCTTCCACCGTTTTTGTCTGATCTCCCCTGACATACAGATCCGCCACCTTCAGGAGCTCCGTGTACGAGGAAACCTTATCATTCGCGTCCTGCGCTTCCTTGCGCGCCGTATCCGTGTCCGCCTTCGCGCTGTCCACAGCGTCCTGCATGTCCTGCACCGTCGCCGTTACGGTAGCCAGAGAGGTGTTCGCGTCAGACACCTGCTTGTTCGCCTTGTCATTCGCGCCCTGGCGGATCGCCGGAACGGTCAGGAACCATACGATCGCGGCGCCGAGAAGGATCCCCAGCATGATATTAATGAAGGTTGCCACCGTGGAGCTGTCGCGGAATGTCGTCGGCGCGATGATGACATCGTTGCCGCTCACATAGCGCAGAGAAATCTCTTTCGGCGCCTCCTGCCCTGTGTCCTCCGGATCCGGAGAGGTCCGTTCCACCTTCGGACGGCTGCGTCTTCCGAACAAAGAGGTCTTCCCGGTTGCCTCCTCCACATACGTCAGGTAGCGCAGCGTCGTTGTATTCGTGTTGTCGATCCTGGACGCCTTCTTGAGCAGATACCGGGCTTTTTCCCACTGCTCCGTATGAATATAGCCCAGCGCAAGCAGCTGGTATGCGCGCACAAACCTCGGATTCTGGCTGACCACCTTCCGAAGCTGCATCAGCGCCATGTCTTCATTGTCCTGCTTCAGGTAAGCCAGGCTCTGGTTGTACTTGCGGATCGCCGTATTGTACTGATCCAGCCTCAGCTTGGAGCTCTGCAGCGTCCTGATATAGGACGCTGCAAGGTTATCCTTCCCGGCCATATTGTTGCTGATCACCCACTCCACAAGGGCACTGACGACCTCACCCGTCTCAAAATAGCACAGTCCCAGCAGATTGCGCGCATCGGTGTTCTCTTTATTGAATTTCAGGGAACGCTTCAGACAGGTAATCGCGCCGGACAGGTCACGGACCTGGGCCTTCTCCAGCCCCTGGTTGTACAGCAGGTTCGAGATCCTGACGATCCGCCTGGGAAGGGTGAGATCCGCCCCGCAGATGCGGCAATATTCTTCTGTCTGTGCGGGCGCCCCGCAGTAGATACATTTCATATCCGGATTCCTCTGTCCGATGCAGGGCCTTCAGGACCTGCCCTTGCTCTTCCGTTCCTTTTCGTCACGCATCATTTCTTTCAGAATATCCGTGACATCCGTCAGATCACGGCTGTAGATCGCATCCTCTGCCTCATTTACATCCATACTGGGATGGAATTTCTTCAGTTCTTCCTCGTAGTTAAGCATCTTTGCTCTTCCTCTCTTCCGCTGACAGAATCGCTCCTGCAAGATAGAGGGAACCGGCGCAGAATAAAACGCCGCCGTCCATCTTCCGCAGGGCATTGCGGTAGGCCGTCTCCGGATCCGGCTCTGCCTCCACGAAGCGCTGCCCTGCCCGGACGAATTCTCCGGCGAGCACTTCCGCCTCCAGAAGTCTTCCTCCGCTCACGCTGGTCGCAATCACGCCTTCAAACGAGATGCCGCGGCACAGCTCCCTTACCATCGTCCGGTAGTCTTTATCCGCAGCGATGGCTGTGACAAGCCACACCGGCCGTTCTTTTGCGAAAACGCGGATCTCATCCGCAAGCTTCCGGATCCCGTCCGGATTGTGCGCTCCGTCCAGAAATACATCCTTCCGGATCTCCTGCATGCGTCCCGGCCAGTGCGCATTTCTGATCCCGGCTTCGATCACTTCTTTTCCGATCCCACACTCCAGCGCGCACAGGGCAGCCAGACATGCATTTTCCGCCTGGTATTCCGCACGGAACGGAACCTGCAGGGATATTTCCCCATACCCTTCCGTGCTCAGGCTTACCTGGGTGGCACCGGATGTCCTCGCGGTGATGCGGTACGCATCCGTTGTCAGCGGGATGCGTT
>CAJOQO010000127.1 GCA_905236545.1 uncultured Lachnospiraceae bacterium | reverse complement strand
TCGGGGGGCGGAGCGAAGAAGCCCCTTGACGCAGGAACGACGCGCCTGACAAAGCCCCGGCACCACACGGCGCAGAAGCACCCGGCGCAGCGCAGGCGTTCCGGAGTTCAAGGGGCTTCTGAGCGGCAGCCTTTCGGGGGGCGGAGCGAAGAAGCCCCTTGACGCAGGAACGGCGCGCCTGTTGCCGGCACTGCACATCAGCGGGACTCCGCCACCCACAGATCGCCCCGCAGCCGCACAAACCCCAGACTCCGCGCAAGCCTCACCGACGGCACATTCCCCTCAGCGATCCGCGCAAAAACCTCCTCAAGCTCCAGCTTCCCAAACGCAAGATCCAGGATCGCCCTGCAAGCCTCATAACCGAACCCCTTCCCACGATAATCCCGGTCAATCAGATATCCCAGCTCGATCCGCCCCAGCGGAGAAGCCTCATCCCCGATCGGCTGGAGACCGCACCATCCAATAACCTCCCCTCCGTCATTCAGCACAACACTCCACAGCCCAAACCCAAACACAGAATAAACCGTGTGAATGTAAGCGAGGAACTTCTCCAGTTCCTCATCCTCATCCCGCGTCACATCATAAACCATGGATGCACCCGCCGCCTCGGACAGCAGCATAGCATAAATCCGGGAGAAGTCCCTTCCAGAACTCTCCCGGATCGTAAGTCTGTCCGTATGAATCGCGATCAAACCAGCTCCAGCACGACTTCCATCGCGCCGTCGCCGCGCCTCTGCCCGATCTTGATAATGCGGGTATAGCCACCGTTGCGGCTCGCATACTTCGGCGCAAGCTCATCAAAAAGCTTCGCCGGAAGATCAACCTTCTTCGTATTCCTCTTGCGGCCTGCCGCCTCTGCCGGAATCTCGGTGATCGGATAGAGAACCTTCAGCATCTGACGTCTCGCATGCAGCCTGCCCGGATTGTCCTTCCGGATCTCCTTCTCGACCTCATCATAGACCGTCTGCTTCTTGCCGTTGACGACTTCCTTCACTCTCTTGCCGTCCTTGTCCTTACGCGGAACCTTCGCCATGACCTTCACGACTTCATAGTTGTCCTTTTCCTTCACCGCAAGGGCGATCAGGCCTTCCGCGATCTTTCTGGTCTCTTTCGCCTTTGACTCGGTCGTAATGATCCTGCCATGATAAAGCAGCTGTGTGACCTGATTTCTCAGCAAAGCCTTTCTCTGCGATGAGGTTCTGCTTAACTTCCTGTAACCTGACATATCGGTTCCTCCATTCGTGCACTGCGAACGCGCATTCTTCGGTCTTACCGTCCGCGTGCGTACTAAGTCTGTCTTTCTGATTCATTCCGGAGAACAGCACCCATCCGGCCGTTCCCTGTGTTCAGGATCTGTTTCAGAATCACGATTCCTTCTACGGGTCTGCAGGTGGAAAGTGATTTCTGAACAGCGCCTTCTCTTCAGATTTCTTCACCCGTGCGAAGCCCGAGTCCGAGCTCCTGCAGCTTGGCAAGCACTTCCTCAAGAGATTTTCTTCCGAGGTTGCGCACCTTCATCATATCATCCGGTGTCTTATTGCACAGCTCTCCGACCGTATTGATCCCGGCTCTCTTCAGGCAGTTGTAGGATCTGACTGAGAGCTCCAGCTCATCGATCGTCATATCAAGCAGTCCGCCCTCCGGCACATCATCCGGCTGGATCAGAACCGGCTGAAGCGGCTTGTCGGACAGATCAATAAACAGCTTCAGATGATCGCTCAGAACCTTGGCCGCCATACTGACAGCCATGTCCGGGGTGAGCGTTCCGTTCGTCCAGACATCAAGCGTAAGCTTGTCATAATCGGTATCCTGGCCGACACGGGTATTCTCAACTGTCATATTCACGCGCTCCACCGGTGTGTAGATCGCATCCACTGCGATCACGCCGATCGGCATGTCATCCTTCTTACCCTTTTCCGCGCTTACATAGCCGCGTCCATTCGTAATGGTCAGCTCCATGCTCAGCTTGCTGTCCGCCCCGCCATTCAGCGTAGCGATCACCTGATCCGGATTGATGATCTCAATATCGGAATCCACATCGATATCAGCACCCGTAACGGTACCCTCGCTGCTGAACTCAATATAAGCTGTTTTCGGGTCATCCATGGAAGATGTATTGCGGATGGCGAGATTCTTGATATTCAGAATAATCTCCGTGACATCTTCCTTTACCCCCGGAATGCAGCTGAACTCATGCAGCACGCCGTCGATCTTTACCTGGCTGACCGCAGTTCCCGGAAGCGATGACAGCATGATCCTGCGCAATGAATTGCCGAGAGTTGTACCATATCCTCTCTCAAGCGGCTCAACTACGAATCTGCCATGCTTCTTATCCTCAGACACCTCAGACACGGTAATATTGGGAATAATAAAATCGAACAATTCAGTCCCTCCTTATAGGTGGCATGTTCGGCTCTGTTACGGAAATGCGTCTGCACACGGACTCCGGTCAGACACCGGAGCGCCTCATGTGCATTAAGGATCTGCCACGAAGCACGTTCACTTCCTGCCGGTCTGAGATCTCCTCCTCAGCAATCCGGATCCGCTCTGTCATGACAGCTCCTTACGGTCTGATTACTTGGAATACAGCTCGACGATCTGAACCTCGTCGACCGGAACGTCGATCATCTCCCTGTTCGGAAGCTCCTTCACGGTTCCCCTGAAGTTCTCGGCATCGGCATCCAGCCACTCCGGCACAAGTCTGCCGTGGTTCGCCTCGGCGATATCCTTATATCTCTGGGAATCCCTGCACTTTTCCTTGATCTCGATCACATCGCCCGCCTTTACAAGATAAGACGGAATGTTGACGCACTTCCCATTCACGGTCACATGCTTGTGGTCGACAATCTGGCGCGCTTCTCTGCGGGTTCTCGCAAATGCGAGGCGGAAAATCACGTTGTCCAGTCTGGACTCGAGCAAAGTCATCAGGTTCGGACCGGTCATGCCGGGCATACGGTCTGCCTTCTCATAATAGTTGCGGAAAGGCTTCTCGGTTACGCCATAGATGAACTTTGCCTTCTGCTTTTCCTTCAGCTGCATGCCATACTCGCTGACCTTATGTCTGGTCTGACGCGGCTGGCGTTTCGACGTCTTATCATATCCCAGGACAGTCGGCTCAAGTCCCAGGGCTCTGCATCTCTTTAATACAGGTGTTCTGTTAACTGCCATTCTGATTCTACCTCCGTTT
>CAJOQO010000126.1 GCA_905236545.1 uncultured Lachnospiraceae bacterium | reverse complement strand
CTACGCACTCATGTAGGGGCGCGCCAACACCCTTTCCCTCCACCGCAAGCAAGCTTGCGTGGAGGTCAGGCTTTTGGCGCTGTAATCGTAACATATGACGTTACTCGATTCACGGCCGATCTGAGTCTTTGTACCTGACGCGTCAGGCTTGCCTGTAAGCGGCAGTACAAAGCTCAGATCAATCCTGAGATGAATCAGCGTTTCCCTGTTCTTCGCGGCGCCTCAGAATATCGAAGCGCTCAGCGCCGCCTTCGATCCGGACGAGAAGCCTTTGCTGCGGATGCGGGGCGCTCCTGACCCTGTTCCCTTCTTCATCCAGGATCTCCCGTATCACGAAGGATCCATCTTCCCCATCCGGATGCATCAGCTCAGCCGTCTCGCCCTCCGAAAACTTATTCTTCTGGATGATCTCAATATAGCGTTTCCCGCCGATCTCCCTGACAGCCTGCACACAGCCCAGGTAGGTACAGGTTTTTTCGTAGGTATTGCTGTCATAGATCTGCGCGTCCGCACCCGGTTTCCGGTAGAAGAAGCCCGTCGTAAACGGCCGGAACGTGCAGTCGCGAATCTGTCTCCGGTACCAGTCCATGCCGTCTTCATAGCATTGCCCCCCGCGGGCGATGTCATCCAGCGCTCTCCGGTAGGTTCTCGTGCAGGCAGCGACATAGAGTGCATTTTTCATCCGGCCCTCGATCTTCAGGCTGTCGATCCCTGCCTCTATCATATCCGGAATATGTTCAATCATGCACAGATCCTTTGAATTGAACAGGAATGTGCCGCGCTCATTTTCATAGACAGGGATCCGCTCGCCCGGCCGCGTCTCTTCCTCGATCCACAGGCCGGAGGATTCCTCCCCCTGAGTCTCCTCAAAAACACGGTACTGCCACCGGCACGGATGCGTACAGGCGCCGCGATTGGCATCGCGTCCGGTAAAATAGTTCGACAGAAGGCATCTCCCGGAATAGGAGATGCACATGGCTCCGTGCACAAACGCTTCGATCTCCAGGCTGTCCGGGATATGCTCCCTGATCTGCCGGATCTCCCCGAGGCTCAGTTCTCTTCCGCAGACGACCCGCTCCGCTCCGAGATCATGCCAGAAGCGGAAGGTTTCATAGTTGACATTGTTTGCCTGCGTCGAAATATGAACCGGCACCTGCGGGCAGATGCGCCTTGCGCGCACGAAGATGCCGGGATCAGCGACCAGAAGCGCGTCCGGCCGGATACGCCCGAGGAAGCGCAGGTACGGATCCGCTTCCTCCAGATCCTGATTGTGCGCCAGGATATTCACGGTTACATAAACCTTTACCCCGTGTTCATGCGCGTAAAGAATGGCCTGCTCCATCTCCTCTTCCGTGAAGTTCTGCGCCTTCGCGCGCAGGGAAAATGCCTCTCCCCCGATATAGACCGCGTCCGCTCCATAGTGCACGGCCACCTTCAGTGTTTCAAGCCCGGACGCCGGGATCAGCAGTTCAGGCAATGCTCCTGATTTGTGCATGATTTCATTCTCCATTCTCTTCCTGCATTTTCTGCGATTTTCTCAGGACCTGTATCGCACAGGCATCCGACCTTTACCATGACCGCAGCGCAGGCATCAGATCTTTACCGTGACCGCAGCGCAGACATCAGATCTTTACCGTGACCGCAGCGCAGGCATCAGATCTTTACCGTGACCGCAGCGCCGTCCCCGACCGGTATCACGCTCGTCACGGCATCTTCGCGTTTTTTCAATACGCGCAGGTACTCCCGCATCCGGGCATGGATCGTACGATCTCTGTGTTCCAGCGCAGTGCGGGGCTCCAGGATCATGCCATCCTGCAGGACATTGTCACTCACCAGCACCCCTCCGGGCTCCAGTACCCTGAGCGCATGCGGCAGGAAGGACAGATACTGTCCCTTCGCCGCATCCATAAAGAGGAATCCGTACGACGCATCCGCAAGCGCCGGAAGGACGGAAGCGGCGTCCTGTTCGATCAGGCGGATCCTTTCCCCCAGCGGCGACCCGGAAAAGATACTGCGCGCCCTTGCGGCACGCAGTGGATCCTTCTCTATGGTTGTAATCTGGACATGGGACGGTGTATAGGACGCCATCCTGAGGGACGAATAACCCGTTCCGCATCCGACCTCCAGGATGCTGCCGGGTTTCTTAAGTTCAAGGAGAACATGAAGAAAGCTCTCCATCTCTTTCCGGATAATGGGAATCCGGTCTGCCTCCGCCTCCCGCCTCAGGTCATCAAAGTCAGGATCCGGTCTGTCCTGCGCATGCAGGAAGACCCGTATCCTCTCATCGTAAATCATGAAAGAAGATCCTCCATGCCGTCAAGATCCAGATCCGTGGACTCCATTATGCCCAGGCTCACCTGACGAAGCAGCCGGCACATGACCAGCTCGGCTTTCAGGTATGTGTCAATCAGGGGACTGTGCCGGAGCGCCTCCCGCTCATGGTACATCGCTACCTGAGCCTGCGCCGAAAGGCTCTCCTCCGAATTCTGAAATGCATAGTTTTTCCTGCGGAATTCATCGGCCCGCCTGCGCTCGGCCGGTTCCGCGTCCAGGCGGCGCTTCGCCTCCTGGAAAGCATAATACTCCTCGCTGGAGCGAATCGCCTTTACCAGCTCCTCCAGCCTGAGCCTGACCTCAGCATTCATAATATGACAGCTCCTGTTTCCACCCACCGGCCGGCAGCCGCAAAGGGACTACTCCGTCTCCATCAGGATCGGAAGAATCATCGGATTGCGCTTCGTTCTGCGCCACAGAAAGTCACCGAGATCATCACGGATCGC
The DNA here is from genome assembly GCA_905236545.1 of uncultured Lachnospiraceae bacterium. GTDB lineage: Bacteria > Bacillota > Clostridia > Lachnospirales > Lachnospiraceae > Porcincola. The sequence continues at coordinate 3,006 of CAJOQO010000126.1, read as the reverse complement.
ATTTTTAATCCGATTCCACTCTCCCTTCTTTCCGAGCATGCCCTCGATCGCATCCTCAACCACCTCTGCCGCTTCGTCCATCAGCTCTTCCGATTCACGGACATAGACAAAGCCTCTCGATACAATATCCGGCCCGGAAGCGATCTGTCCTTCTCCATCCAGCGTCATCACCACGATGATAATCCCGTCTTCCGCGAGCCGCTGACGATCCTTCAGAACGATGTTTCCGACATCTCCGACGCCGAGACCGTCCACAAGAACGCCTCCGCTGGGGACGCTTCCCGTTATCCGGGCATTTCCGCCATTCTCCTGGGAGATCTCCAGGACATCGCCGCTCGACAGCATGAGAATATGCTCCGTGTCATATCCCAGAAGGCGCGCAATCTTTGCCTGCGCAACCCTGTGCCGGTATTCCCCGTGTACGGGAATGGAATAAACCGGTTTCACCAGCGAATAGATCAGCTTGATCTCCTCCTGGCACGGATGCCCGGACACATGGGTATCCTGAAAGATCACCTCTGCGCCCTTGCCGTACAGCTCGTTGATTACCTTTGAAACGCTTTTTTCATTTCCGGGAATCGGATGCGAGGAAAAGACGATCGTATCGCCGGCCTTGATCTGCACCTTCTTATGGATGCCGCTGGCGATCCGGGAAAGCGCAGCCATGGATTCCCCCTGGCTCCCTGTCGTGATCAGCACCAGCTGCTCATCCGTATAGTTCTTCATCTCCTCCAGCGGGATCATCGTGTTCTCCGGGATCTTGATATATCCCAGTTCCTGCGCGGTCGTGATCACATTCACCATGGACCGTCCCTCGATCACCACCTTTCTCCTGTATTTGCAGGCGGTGTCGATGATCTGCTGTACCCGGTCCACGTTTGAGGCAAATGTGGCAACGATGATCCGGCTGTTTCCGTGTTCGGAAAAGATGGTGTCAAATGCTTTTCCTACCGTCTTTTCCGATGCGGTATATCCGGGGCGTTCCGCGTTTGTGGAATCGCACATCAGCGCCAGGACGCCCTTCCGGCCGATCTCCGCAAAACGCTGCAGGTCGATCGCGTCCCCGAAAACCGGGGTGAAGTCCACCTTGAAATCTCCCGTGTGCACCACCGTTCCCGCCGGGCTGTAGATTGCGAGCGCGATCGCGTCCTGAATCGAATGGTTGGTCCGGATCATTTCCACCCGTATCTGTCCCAGATTGATCGACTGCCCCGGATACACCACTTTTCTGCGCGTCGTTTTCAGAAGATCATGTTCCTGAAGCTTCAGCTCGATCAGTCCCATGGTGAGCTTCGTCGCATAGATCGGTACATTCAGTTCTTTGAGGACATAGGGCAGCGCTCCGATATGATCCTCATGGCCGTGCGTAAACACGAATCCCTTCACTTTGCCCTCATTTTCCCGGAGATAGGAGATATCCGGAATCACCAGATCGATTCCATACATGTCATCTTCCGGAAAGGAAAGGCCGCAGTCTACCACCACGATCGAATCCTCGTATTCGAACGCAGTGATATTCATACCGATGGCTTCCAGTCCGCCAAGCGGTATAATCTTCAGTTTTGATGTTTTGCTCAAAATCTCCTCTCTTTCTGAGTCAGGAACTGTACAGCCAGACCGATTGGATCTGAATGCCGGAGACTGACATGGCAGTCAGCAGCATATCAGAATCCTGTTGTTAAGCCACAGTCCTGTTGTTAAACCAGAGTCCTATTGTTAAACCAGAGCTATATCGTCCAGCATCTGGGAAAATACATCTGAAATCGCGGACAGTTCCCTGTCGTCGTCGACAAACTCGTATACCGCCTCCGCCTCTCCGTCTCCGGAGGTGTCCTTCAGGATATACGCCTCTCCATCCCCGTCCTCGGTATCTGTCACGAGCAGATAATCGACTCCTGAGATCCGTGTCTGCTCCAGCACAAATAATTCTGTCTCCTGGCCGCTGTCAGGAGACACAAGTCTGATCTTAGTCTGCTGTGTCTTCATCCTCTATTCCTCCGGGGACAGGCAGACCTGCATTCAGCCGGTCAAGGTATCCCTGCAGAATCAGCATGGCGGCAATTTCATCCACATATGCCTTATGATCCCGCACGCCCGTCTCATCCATGATACGGTCAGCCGCGACAGTTGTCAGCCTCTCATCCCACAGGACGACAGGAAGCAGGGAACGCTTTTTCAGCATCCTCCCAAACGCAAGCACAGCTTCCGCCCTCTCTCCGATTGTCGCGTTCATATTCCGGGGAAAACCGAGAACGATCGTCTCGGCCTGATACCGGGATGCGAGCTCACAGATTCTCGCAAGTGTCTGCCGAAGCTTGTTCTCGCTCTTTCTGCGTATGATCTCCACACCCTGGGCGGTCAGGCGCAGCGGGTCAGACACTGCCACCCCGACCGTCTTGGAACCATAGTCGAGTCCGAGAACGCGGCCATGGATCGTCTGTCTATGTTCCTGTTTCTGCGTTTCAGGTGTCATGCATGCATCTTCCATGACTCATTCCGGATATACTCCTTGAGAAGTTCCTCGACGATCTCATCGCGCTCGACCTTCATGATCATGCTGCGTGCGTTCTTATGGCTGGTAATATAGGTCGGATCGCCGGAAATAATATAGCCTACGATCTGGTTGACCGGATTGTAACCCTTTTCCGTCATAGCGACATAGACCAGCTCAAGCACTTTCTTGACGCGCATCTCGGGATCCGTTTCAACATTAAAATACTGCGTATTGTATATATCAGCCATAGTATGCAGTCCTCAATTACTTCCCACTTCACCTTGTAATATCATAGACCGCCGAAAGTCATTCCTGAAAGACATTCTTTCGGCACTGTACTCAGTATATTCGAAATTCACGAAATATTCAACATGCTCTGTCGAATATTTCATCGTTGTCTGTTACCATTCACGGGTTATTGGGCATGACAAGCCGCCCCTGAGCACCAGTCGGCAGCCACAGGGGTTCCTTCGCTCCGACCCCCGAAAGTCTGCCGCTCAGGAACCCCTGTG
>CAJOQO010000125.1 GCA_905236545.1 uncultured Lachnospiraceae bacterium | reverse complement strand
GGCAGATCTCCGATCATCAGTCAGCGCAGGATGGCCCCGTCATGCACCACACTCTGAACCCGGAGGCCTGCCGGACAAAAACATTACACACAGACGTATAACATCTTACGGTATATTTACCGCTTTCTTAAGATTTTTCATGTCGATCTTCCGTATCCGGATTGATATACTTGACCTGCATACACGGCATCCTCCGGAACATATCGCTATTATCAGCCCTCTGCATCACATATGCCTGCCGGATGCCATCCCGCTTATGGAGATCGATCAGTTATGAGTGATAACAGAAAGAGCAGCAATCGCACCACCCAGCGAAAGCGGCAGCTACGCTTCCGTCTCTTTTGTCTTGCGCTTGCCGCAATTATAATCGCAGCAGGCGCAGTCTATCTGATTATACGACTGACTCCCACAACCAGGCGCATCGCCTGGAAGGACTACTTTGGGACGATGGACCGTCAGAAAGCCGCCATCATCCTCCAGGATCAGATTCTCCCGGAACCCCGCGCACTTGTTACGGAAAAGGAGTCCGTATATCTTCCTCTGGAAATGGTTCGGGATAAGCTGAATGAACGCTTTTTCTGGGATGAAGAAAATGCGCAGATTCTGTTCACAACCGCAGACCAGACCTTTGAGATCCCAGTCGGCACGGCCTCCTATACCGTCATTGACGGAACGCTTCCGGACGATGACACTTCCGAAGCATCCTTCAAAGACACTATTCTGATACGCGGCAATGATAAAACGCTCTACCTGAATATCGACTTCCTTGCCCAATACACAGACATTTCTTACACGTACGATGAAGACGATGAAAACACCAGGCATGTGTTCATTCGAACCCAGTGGGGATCTGTAAAAGCCTGCGCGTCAAGAAAAGAAGCAGCCGTGCGCTATCGCGGCGGAATAAAAAGCCCAGTCGTCACGGATCTGCTCAAAGGCGAAACGGTAACCGTGCTGGAAGAAGAGGAACACTGGATGAAAGTCCAGACGCAAAACGGCCTCATCGGATGGGTGAAATCAAACCGCATGGAAGAACCCGGAACAACAGATCTGGTCAATGAAGGCTTTACACCCGTCACCTATCCTTCCATTACGATGGACGAGAAAGTGTCCCTGGTCTGGCATATGGTCTCGAACCAGGATGACAACAAGGCCTTCGCGGATGCCACAGACGCCATGTCGGGCATCAACGTGATCAGTCCGACCTGGTTCGCTCTGGTGGATAATGAAGGAAATGTCGAATCTCTCGGATCGAAAACCTATGTAGAAGAAGCACACCGGAAAGGACTTCAGGTGTGGGGACTTCTGAATGACTTTTCGCCTGACATGGATAACTCTGTGATGCTCGCGTCCACAGCATCCCGCCGCAACTGTATCAGTCAGCTCATCGGGTACGCAAAAACACTTGGACTGGACGGCATCAATCTTGACTTTGAACATATCGATCCGGGCGATGCCTTTACCTACACACAATTTGTCAGAGAGCTGTCTATCGCATGCCGGCGGGCATCTATTGTGCTCAGCGTAGATACCTTTCCTCCATATGACTTCAATGCCTATCTGAACCGGAAAGAAATCGCGGCAGTCAGCGATTACCTCATCACCATGGGGTATGACGAGCATTACGTAGGATCAGAAACCACCGGATCAGTGGCATCCATCGGATTCGAAAAAGGAGCCATCCAGAATCTGCTCCTCATGGGAATACCCGCAGAGAAGCTGATCAGCGCAATCCCGTTCTATACCCGGATCTGGTATACCTCCCAGGACGAAGCGGGAAATACCTATATCAACAGCGAAGAACTCTCCATGAACGCTGTCACCGCAACGCTCGACTCCTGGAACCTGACACCGACATGGGATCCGGTAACCGCACAGAACTACATCTCATGGTATACAGACGACGGTGTCCTCTGTGAGATCTGGATCGAAGACGCGCAGTCCCTCCAGCGGAAGGTTCTGCTTGTAAGCGCCAATAACCTGGCCGGATATGCCATCTGGGCACTCGGATTCCAGAACGACAGCATCTGGAGCACGCTCAGCGAAACACTCTCCCTTACACCGGAAGAAGCTGCCAGCCTGTCAAAGCAACTGGAAGACAAAGATACATCCGAAGTACTGCGGCACGCCGAAACCAGCACAGAATCCGAAGATCCCTCCCGACAAGCAGTCGGCTGAAAAGAAAACACCCCGTATGGCTCACAGCCATACGGGGTGTTTTCTATTTGCAGCTCCACCGGAACGTCTCCTGCTTCTCTTATACGATCAAACAAAACTCATCGCCGATTGAATCCCGCTGAGAAAGGCATGTGCTCCGTAAGCAGCGCATCAGCAGGAGCGGGCTGAGATCAGCCTCACACATTCACCTTAATCGGCGTCTGATGCCAGATATCCCTCTCATACTCCTCAATCGTACGATCCGAAGTAAACTTCCCGGACGAAGCCATATTCAGAATCGCCATCTTCGCCCAGCGCTTCTCATCCTGATAAGCCTCGACGATATCCGCCCTCGCCTTATCATAAGCCTTAAAGTCCGCCAGAATAAAATACTGATCCGCCTTGCCGCCCTTATTCGTCAGCAAAGAATCATAAATCTCACGGAACAGCTCCATATCACCATTCGAATACTTCCCGTTGATCAGCTCCATCAGCACGCGCCGGATATCCTGATCCGTATTGAAATAATAATTCGGATCATAGCCGCCCTGATTCTCGAAGCGGATCACCTCCTCAGAAGAAAGACCGAAGATAAACGCATTCTCCGCTCCAACCTCCTCGACGATCTCCACATTCGCACCATCCATGGTGCCAAGCGTCGGCGCGCCATTCAGCATGAACTTCATGTTACTGGTACCGGACGCCTCCTTGGAAGCTGTCGAAATCTGCTCCGACACGTCCGCCGCAGCAAAGATCCACTCCGCGTTCGACACACGATAATCCTCGATAAAGACAACCTTGATCTTGCCATTGATCGAAGCATCATTGTTAATGACATCCGCCACGGCATTGATCAGCTTGATCGTCAGCTTCGCCCTGCGGTAGCCGGCAGCCGCCTTCGCACCGAAGATAAAAGTCCTCGGATAGAACGGCATCTCCGGATGATCCTTCACCTGGTCATACAGGTACATGACATGCAGGATATTCATCAGCTGTCTCTTATACTCGTGCAGACGCTTAACCTGTACATCAAAGATCGAACGCGGATCCACCTCGATCCCGTTATTCTCCTTGATATACTTCGCCAGACGCAGCTTATTCTGATACTTGATATTCATAAACTCCTGCTGCGCCTTCTCATCATCGGCGTAGACCTTCATCTTCGCAATCTGCGGCAGGTCCGTGATCCACTCATCCCCGATGTGATCCGTCACCCAGTTCGCCAGAAGCTGATTGCCATGCAGCAGGAAACGGCGCTGCGTGATACCGTTCGTCTTATTGTTAAACTTCCACGGGAACATCTCATAGAAGTCCTTCAGCGTCTGCGACTTCAGGATCTCCGTATGAAGCTGCGCCACGCCATTGACGGAATATCCGGCCACGATCGCCAGATTCGCCATCTTCACCTGACCGTCATAGATGATCGCCATATTCGCAACCTTGCCCTGGTCTCCCGGATACTTCTGCTGCACTTCGATCAGGAAACGGCGGTTAATCTCCTCCACGATCTGGTAGATACGCGGAAGAAGTCTCGAGAACAGCTCGATCGGCCATTTCTCCAGCGCTTCCGCCATGATGGTATGATTCGTGTAGGCAACGGTCTTCGTCGTAACCTCCCACGCCTCGTCCCACTCCAGGCCTTCCTCGTCCAGAAGGATCCGCATCAGCTCCGCAACCGCGACCGTCGGATGCGTATCATTCATCTGGAAGGTCGCTTTCTCATAGAACTTGTGGATATCCGAATGCGATCTCTTATAATGCTCGATCGCATCCTGCACGGAAGCGGAGATGAAGAAATACTGCTGCTTCAGCCTCAGCTCCTTGCCTGCATAATGGTTGTCATTCGGATACAGGACCTCAACGATATTCCTTGCCAGGTTCTCCTGCTCCACTGCCTTCTGGTAATCGCCCTTGTCGAACGAATCCAGCTGGAAATCATTGATCGCTTCCGCGTCCCAGACCCTCAGGGTATCGACAAGGTGGTTGTTGTAGCCGACAACCGGGATATCAAAAGGAACCGCGCGCACGGACTGATAGTTCTCCTGGAAGAACTGGTTCCGGTGTGTTTTGTCATTATACTCCACGCGCACGTAACCGCCGAACTTAACCTCTTTGGCATACTCCGGCCTCCTGAGCTCAAAAGGATACCCGTTCTTCAGCCAGTTATCCGCAACCTCAACCTGGAAACCATTCTCGATCTTCTGCTTGAACATCCCGAAACGATACCGGATGCCGCAGCCGTAAGCCGGATATCCCAGCGTCGCCAGGGAATCCAGGAAGCATGCCGCCAGCCTGCCAAGGCCGCCGTTTCCAAGCGCGGGATCGCGTTCCTCATCCTCAACCGCATTCAGATCCACGCCCAGCTCTTCCAGCGCTTCCTTCACGTTCTGGTATGCCGTCATGTTGATCAGGGAGTTGCCCAGCGCACGCCCCATCAGAAACTCCATGGACATGTAGTAAAGAATCTTCGGATCCTGCTCCGCCACCGTCTGGGTCGTCGCCATCCAGTCATCGATAATGACGTCCTTCACGGAATAGGACACTGCCTGAAACAGTTCCTGCGTGTTTGCCTCCTCCAGCTTCTTGCGGAACAGGCGGCGGACATTGGTCCGGACAGATTCCTGAAACGCCTTTTTATCGAACTTCGACACGATCTTCTTTTTCGTAGCCATACCTGATTCTTACCCCCTCTTTTTAACTGCCAGTGTTACACGCTCCCCATTCACTGTCCATTCCTTTTCATAGGCCTCCTCCGCAGAGGTGTCATACTGGACAGATCCGGCAAGAACTTCCTTCTTCAGCTGATCCTCAAACTTCTCCAGGATCTGGCGGATCCTCTCATTTTTGGATTCATAAACGTCGATATGATCCTGAACCTCGAATCCGGCTTCCTTGCGCATGGTCTGAATCTTGGAAACCAGCTCTCTCACAAAGCCTTCCTCTACCAGCTCTGTCGTCAGGTTCGTGTCGAGCACTACGGTAAGACTGCCATTCTGCTGGGTGACATATCCCTCTGTCTGCGCGGTATCGATCAGCAGATCCTCCCTCGTAAGCTCCACAGTCTCCCCATTCACGTCAAACCTGAGCGCGCCGTTCTCATTCAGCTCATCCATCGCCAGGTTTCCGTCAATCAGACCCAGATACTTCCGGATACCGCCAAGCAGCTTTCCATACTTAGGTCCTACCGTTCTCAGCTGCGGCTTGAAGGTATAATTGGTAAATGCCCTTACGTCGTCCGTGAACTCGATTGCCTTGACATTCAGTTCATCCGTCACGATATCGGCGTAGTACTTCGGCAGCGCATCCCCGGCCTTGACGAACATGCGCGCGATCGGCTGACGGTTCTTGATATTCGCGTCATTCCTGGCAGCACGGCCCATCACTACGATATCCAGGGCTTCTCCCATCTTCGATTCAAGATCCTCATCGATCAGAGCACCGTCAAAAGCCGGAAACAGACACAGATGAATCGACTCCGGCGCATCCCTCTCAACACGGCGGACGATATTCTGGTAGATCTCCTCCGTCATGAACGGGATCATCGGCGCGGCACACAGGCACAGATTCTTCAGTGCCGTGTACAGTGTCATGTACGCATTGACCTTATCCTGCTCCATGCCATGCGCCCAGAAACGGTCGCGGCACCTGCGCACATACCAGTTGGACATATCGTCAACGAACGATTCCAGCGCCCTCGCGGTCTCCGGAATCCGGTAAGCGGCAAGATTCGAATCCGTATCCCGGATCATGGTGTTCATACGTGACAGAAGCCAGCGGTCCATGACCGGAAGAGCGTCCCCGTCTCCGGACTTCACCTTCTCCAGCAGCGCACGGTAGCTGTCTTCATATACGGAAGGATCGAAGTCATCGATGTTCGCGTACAGTACATAGAACGCATAGGTGTTCCACAGGGTTCCGAGGAACTTTCTCTGCCCCTCCTGAACCGCCTTGTCATGGAAACGGTTCGGCAGCCAGGGCGCCGAGTTGCTGTAGAAATACCAGCGGATCGCGTCCGCTCCATGCTTCTTCAGCGCTTCGAACGGATCAACCGCGTTCCCCCTGGACTTTGACATCTTCTGGCCATTGCCGTCCAGAACCAGGCCGAGCACGATGACATTTTCATACGGAGACCTGTGGAAAAGGACCGTCGACTCCGCCATCAGGGAGTAGAACCAGCCTCTGGTCTGATCGACCGCCTCCGATATAAATGCGGCGGGGAACTGCTGCTCAAAGATCTCCCGGTTTTCAAACGGGTAATGGTGCTGCGCAAACGGCATCGCTCCGGAGTCAAACCAGCAGTCGATCACCTCCGGTACGCGCTTCATTGCTTTCTTTCCGCAGGCCGGACAGGTGCAGATGTATTCATCGATATACGGTCTGTGCAGCTCGACCGTCAGCGCGTCCTCTCTTCCGGACAGCTCCTTCAGCTCCTGCCTGGATCCGATGCAGACCTGCTCGCCGCACTCGCCGCACTCCCAGACCGGAAGCGGCGTGCCCCAGTAACGGTTCCGGCTGATCCCCCAGTCCTGGACATTTTCCAGCCAGTTTCCGAAGCGGCCGGAGCCGATGGTCGGCGGGATCCAGTTGACCGTGTTGTTATTCTCCACCAGCTCGTCGCGAACCTGGGTCATCTTGATGAACCAGGACTCCCGCGCGTAATAGATCAGCGGGGTGTCGCAGCGCCAGCAGTGCGGATATTCATGCTCAAACTTCGGCGCGTCAAACAGCTTTCCTTCCTTCTCCAGATCCTTCAGAATCACAGGGTCAGCCTTCTTGACAAACAGTCCGCCGTAAGGCGTATCCGGAGTCATGTTCCCCTGCCCGTCGACAAACTGGATAAACGGCAGATCATAGTCACGGCCGATCCGTCCGTCATCTTCACCGAAGGCCGGCGCGATGTGGACGATTCCGGTACCGTCCGTCATCGTGACGTAATGGTCGCAGGTGACAAAATGCGCTTTCTTGCGCTGTTTCGCCGCCGCTTTTCCCGTTGCCTCGAACAGCGGCTCATAAGGACGCCCTTCCAGATCCGTTCCCACAAAGGTCTCCAGGATCTCATACGCGCTCTGTCCCTCTTCGGCAAGCCTTCCGAGCACCTTGTCGGCAAGTGCCTGCGCGAGGATATAGGTATAGCCGTCCGCTGCCCTGACCTTCACATAGGTCTCGTCCGGATTCACGCACAGCGCCGTATTGCTGGGCAGCGTCCACGGCGTCGTCGTCCATGCCAGATAATACAGCCCTTCTTCATCGGCCGCCTTGAAGCGGACGATCGCGGAGCGCTCTTTCACGAGTTTATAGCCCTGCGCAACCTCCTGCGAACTCAGCGGAGTCCCGCAGCGCGGGCAGTACGGCACGACCTTGAAGCCCTTGTAGAGGAGCTTATCCTCCCAGATCTTCTTCAGGGCCCACCACTCGGACTCAATATAATCATCGTAATAGGTAACGTAAGGATTCTCCATATCGGCCCAGAAGCCGACCGTGTCGGAAAAGTCCTCCCACATTCCCTTATACTGCCAGACGGATTCCTTGCACTTCTGGATGAACGGCTCCATGCCGTAGTCCTCGATCTGTTCCTTTCCATTCAGACCAAGCTCTTTCTCAACCGCAAGCTCCACCGGAAGTCCGTGTGTATCCCACCCGGCTTTCCTCGGAACATACTCCCCCTTCATCGTATGGTAGCGGGGAATCATGTCCTTGATGACACGGGTCAGGACATGGCCGATGTGCGGCTTTCCGTTCGCTGTAGGCGGTCCGTCGTAAAAGGTATAATACGGCGATCCCTCCCGGATCTTCATGCTCTTGCGAAACACGTCTGCTTCCTTCCAGAACCTGTTGACGCCCTTCTCACGCTCAACAAAGTTCAGGTCGGTGTTTACCTTGTCATATCGCATCTTTTTTTACCTCCGCGAGATGCCTTTCTCGTCAGCATCCCACCTGAATGATACACAGCCTTTCCGTGCGGTTCTCCAGTGTTTTTCCCTGCGGTTCACAGCCTGCAGGCCCGCAGAACGTGAGCTGCCTGCTGCCCGCAGAACGTAAGCTGCCTGTATCCCGCAGGATGTGAGCTGCCTGTATCCCGCAGGACGTGAACTTGCCTGCAGGCACACAGATCCGCCGCCGCGAAAAAACTGACGGTTATAAGGATTCAAATTATTATATGGTTTTCTCTGATTCTGTGTCAATTTGG
>CAJOQO010000124.1 GCA_905236545.1 uncultured Lachnospiraceae bacterium | reverse complement strand
TCGCATCCATCTCCGGTTCTGTGCGGACGCCTGATTTCGCATCCATCTCCGGTTCTGCGGGATCGCCTGGCTCCGCTCCTTCCTCTGTCTGCGGTGCCAAACCGCTCTCCAGAACGGAGCAGATCTGTCTCTCCAGCAGGTCAAGCAGCGCGTGTTTCCCGATCCGGCCGGTGATCCGATAGCTTTTCCGGAGGCTCTCCTCTTCGGTCAGCAGCCAGATTCTATCGATCAGATTGCCCTTCTCGTACCTTGCCCAGGAATAATCGATCACGCCCTTCAGACGCAGATTCTCTGCAGCGCGCAGGAATTCCTTGCGCTTGTCCGTGTCTTCCATAAGCGCGGAAAGCTTCTCATCCGCATCAATCCGAAGAAGGATCCGCCGCGTTTTTCCAGAAGGAACGGAACCTGAATCGAGGCTCCGTTCCCGGAAGACCTTGCTCCGCTCATACCGGTCAAGAAGTTCCCCGAGAATCTGCTTTTCAACTGCACTGTTTTCAACAGGATCATTCATACTGCTGCTACTCTTCCATTTCATCTATCTCCTCTGAGACAACCTCCGCCTGTGCCGGATCGAAATGTCTCGTGAAGGAGTGTTTTCCATCCTTATATACCGCTATGTTGCGATCCGCCAGCGGTGCGATCTCAGCGATCTTTTCCGGCGGGGCGGAGAAGATCGCCTGCAGGCCGAATCTCCGGAGCAATACGATGCTCTCCTTAATCCTCTCACCATCCATCTTGCTGAACGCTTCATCCAGTATGATCAGACGGATGGTGTTGTTCTTTCCTTTGCTTCTGATCCTGCAGATCTGGGAAAATGACGCCAGCAGCGCGATATAGAACGGAATCTGTGTCTCTCCTCCCGATTTTCTGGACAGCGTTCTCGACAAACGCTGTTCCTCGCCCTGATCATTGGTTACGATGAGATCAAACACAAGGTATGTCTTGTAGTCCGTGTATTTCTTAATGCTGCGCTCATATTCCGCCCGCTTCTCGGCAGTCAGATCCGTCTCATTGATAATCAGCGCACGGAACAGATGGTCAATCTCCTTCTGATACTTGTCATTAAAACTCTGTGAAGCGATATTCCAGCCACCGGTATCCATCAGGAGCGGGTCGGTGATCATGTCATAATAGCTCCGGTACTCGGCCCGCGGACTCATGGTAAAATGATACCGGTCCGTTCCGAATACGCTGCTGCGCAAAGAATGATTCAGTTCATTCAGCTGTTCCCGGACCGATTCGATATTGGATTTCAGCTTCGCGATGAAGTCATCCCGGAACTGATTGTAGGCCTTTTCCTTCGCGTCCCGGATCTGTTCCATGTACTCCGGCAGCCGGATCCGGCTCAGGGTATCAAGCTCCCTGTCATATTCCTCATTGTCCTCCCGTTCCGTGTCATATGGCATGCGGTAGGCAAGATTATAGTCAACCCGCTTTTTTGCCCGCTCCCGCCGATGGTTTTCCATGATCGTATCGGTCTGCGTGCGGGCTCTGGTGAAGCTTTCAAGAAGCGAGAGCTGCCTTCGCCCGTTCGCCTGCAGCTCCTTCCGGAATCTGGGCTCACCGGTCGTTTCAACCCATTCCGCAGAGAATTCCTGGCTGATCTTCTCCTCCGTCTCACGCAGCGATCGTTCCCTTGCAGGCAGATCTTCTTCCTCGAGCCCCGCGAGGGTTGTCTGCGCCCCGGCATGGGCAGCGATGGCCTTTTCCTTCTCTGACTGAAGCTGCTTTCTCTCGATACGTTTTCTGTCGATTGCATCCTTCAGGCGGTTCAGCCATGTCAGATCCAGCGCCTCCAGTTCCTTTCTGACTTTGTTCGTTTCCTCCTCAAGTGTTGGAAGTTTCCTGCCCTCCTCCACTGCCCGGACATGTTCGCCTGCTTCAAAAGAACTCATGAACTGTGTTTTCTGCGCGCTCTGCGCATAGCGGTTCTCCTCCTGCAGACGTTCCAGCTCCTTTTTCTCCCTTTCCAGCTGCCTGGTCAGGTTTGCAATCTGTATCTGCATGGAGCGCCTGCCGATGAACGGATCGGCATACCTTGCTGGGTTCAGCCTGCGGGCGACAAAATTTTTATACAGCATGACATTGGGTGTAATGGAGATCCGGAAGCGGTTCAGTTCGGAAGGATCCCCGCATTTCATCACACTCCCCAGCAGATAGTCTGCATAGAGACGGGCGGAAGCATCCTCCGTCTGAATCTCCTCCGCAAGAGATCCCGGCACAGGAGGACGGCATCTGCTGTTTCGCAGTTTTTTCAGGTCGACGATTCCGGCGTCGTAGATCTGTTCCTCCTTCCGGATCTCATCATAGATCCTGAGTGCCTGTTCATAGTACGCCTCCGGTACCAGAAGATTGAACTTCTGACGATCAAGATATCCCTCAACCGCGTTCTGCCACTTTGGATCACGGATCTCCAGCAGTTCCGCGAAGATCGGGATCTCAACCGCCTTCCGCTGCTTTTCAAACAGGCCTGATTCGATCCGTTTTTTCAGCATCAGAACCTGCGACGGATACGGCTTGATTCCTTTTTTCAGGTTATCGATCCGTAGCTCCAGTTCTCCGGCCGACTGCTTCAGCTGATCGATCCGGGTACGAAGCTCATACCCGAAACCAGCCAGATTTCCATGAAAATCCTCCATAAGCCTGGCCGCATTCTGAAAGTCAAACTGCGTCACCGGAACTGATTCTTCCGCGAGAGCGCTGATAAGCGAGCGGAATTCTTCTTCTACGGGATAATCGATCCGATCCAGGCGGCGGATCTGCTCCAGCCATGAGGTACCATAGTTTTTCAGCTGCCGCTTCGCTTTCTGCAGATTCACAACAAGGCCGGCCATTTCCTTTGTAAGGGCATCGATCCGCTCCTGAAGGGACTTCTGCTTTCTCACCAGGTCTGATGTATGGTATTCCTCCTCCAGCGCTGAGATCTCCTCCTCAAGAGCCTGCAGCATCCTCTCCTGCTCCTCCAGCGTCCGTGCCGTGTCCGTCAGAATCCGGCGAAGCTCATCTGCCCTGGCTCTGGCCGCGTCCAGCTTTTCCTTCTCCTCCTCCTTCCGGGCACGGAGGATAATATAGCTTTGCTGGTGCCTGCGTTCCTTATCCGCCTCATATTCGCGTGTGATCTCGCGGATCCCGCTCAGAGCCTCGATCTTCTCCTGCGCGCGCTCGGCCTCCGCCTCCAGATTCTTGTACTGGCGGATGTCGCTCTGCATCTGTTCGATCTCCGGTTTGTTCTTCACATCGCAGACCGACTCCGTGATAAATTTCTCAATATCGGTAATCGGAGTAAAGGGAACTGCCTTCCGGAACAAGGTGAGATATTTCCTTTTTACGGTTCCGAATCTGCCCAGCAGCAGTTCCTGATAGCGGCGGTTTGTGTCAATGATCTCATAAGACTTTACATGACGCTTCAGCCAGCTCCGAAGCTGCGGAATCGTGTAAGGGACGTTCGTTTCATCCTCCACAAAACACTGCTCCGGAAGAGATGTACGGTCGGCGATGAACCACTTATAATCATAATGCAGATCCGGATAGCAGTCGCACACGATCCCTGTCAGGAACATTGTGTTTCTCTCTGTATCCAGATACTCGCCAACAACATAGCTCGTAAAGGTCTGCGTTCTCAGATACCGGAATCCGGTGCTTCCGTCATCTCCGTTTTCTCCATACAGATAGCCTCTCAGCGAGCGGTCTGCGCCGGCATTGGCTGCCTTGTTAAAGAAGCTCCCTGTGGTGTCGCCGAGAACGATCAGCTGCAATGCATCGATAACCGTCGATTTTCCTGCAGCAGTCTTCCCCGTAAGAAAATTGATCCCTTCGAAACCAATCACTTCTTTTACATAAGTATACCAGTTTATCAGAAGAAGCCTGTTCAGTTTCTTCATATCCGCTCACCTCCGCCTCTTCCATCCTTCTTCACGCCTCTGTTCCGGAATCTTATCACTGCCATGCAGGAAAAGGCTTTGCTCTTATTCATCACCATCGATATACTCATCCTCTTCCGTATCCGCCTCATCGCCGGAGGAAGCGTCTCCATCCGGTTCGATCAGCCTGCTCATGTTCGAGATCTGTTCGGAAGAGACCACGAAAAGGATCGACGGGTGAATCATCAGTTTCGTTGCGGCATCTTCCCATGCCCCCTCAAACTTATTTACAATACGGAACTGGGCCAGGGATCGCAGCGCCTGATGCAGGGCCTGATTGGACGGTTTCTTTTTCACCGCCCCGAGGTTGATCAGCTTATGCACCAGATCGCCCGTTGTCAGAATCACTTCCTTTGTCAGTGTCAGATTCTCGCGCCCTTCCTCGTAGATCAGCCGAAGCGCGTAAACCATGATCGTCGACAGTTTATCCAGGCGGACCCTCGTCCCGTCAAACCTGCTGCTCAGGCTGATCACGCCGTAGTGAGAGTCCCTGGATAAGCCAAAACCGGCCATCTCGAAATACTGCCGGAAAAGCTCATAGTTACGTTCCACAAACAAATAGTCCTTATTGACCCTGGTTATACCTTCCCTGAAATCATACTCCTCCACCAGCAAAAAGGTGTGCGAGAGCAGCAGATTCACTATCCTCGCAAAGTTTTCCTTATCCGTAAGACTAAATCTGTCATATTCCTGCAGCATCCCGTTCTTTCTCCGTTCTGAATCTGCCATCACCGGCATCCCTTCGACAGCCTGCATTTACTGCTCCGGTTTATGAAGCGCTGTGCCGGTTCCCTTTTTCCTGCGGAATACAACCGCCGGAAGATGATATCCATCCCTTTCGATATAGCTTTCACCAAACTCAACCGTAAACGGCGCGCTCCTCTCCCTTCCTCTGACAGTCCCCAGCATGAAGAGAATGAAGTCATCGGATCCTCCCATTGGGACGGTCTGCGTGGATGCCTGTCCGTCTTTTGCCAGGCAGCGTTCCATATAGGAATCGATCCGGCTGTTCGGGAACTGGTTGCGTACATCCTTCAGGAAACTGCGCACCATCTGATCCGAACCGGCTGTCTCAGGGAGTGCCATCGGAGCGCCGACATTTCTTTTTGTCCGCCGGACCTCCGCATACAGGGATCTGTCATCATAATATTGATGTCGAAAAACATCGATATGATCCTTCATCTCTGCGAGGATCTTCCCGTCAGAGGAATGCTTCAGCAGCTCGATCAGCCTGCCCTTAAGGCCGCGGTCCGCGTTCATCAGATACCGTATATGTTCGATGGATGCACTGGTGTATTCCACGTGCTTCCTGTCAATCTCATTGATCATCTCCTCGATCCCGTCATAGGTATCTGCAATGTAATTGATCATCTTAAGCATCTCTTCACGGCCGGCTTCCTCATCGTCGAATACACGCCTGACAACGCCCTGCCGCACGATCTGCTCCTGGACGCTGTCATCCGACAGCCAGTCATTCATGATCTTCAGGATCGCGTGCTTAAACCGGGGAACAGAGTCGATCGTCTTGAGCGGATAGTAAACGGCATCAAAGATCTTCTCCTTATACTCATCAAAATGCTCTGCCAGAAGCGCATTCACATCATCCTCACCAGGGATTCTTCTGTAATAGGCACGGATATTATTGAACAGGGATTTCAGTTCATCTACCAGGCGGACCGTATTTTCCCAGGCCGTCTGGAGCGCCTGATACAGGTAATCCGGATTCATCGCCGCATTGGAAAGGGATGCATAGGTCGCGTATACGTAGCTGTTGTATTCACGGATCTTCTCCTGGGAGAGGTCATACAGAAGATTCATAACGCTGATGGCATAGTCAGGGATCGTCACATTCTCTTCAAATGTGCCCCTCTCATATTCTGTCTCGATCCATCCTGTTTCCTTCAGCCTCCGGACAAGCAGATGTGCTTTCGCGGACAGTCCGCCGCCGTCGAAGGAGCCCGGCTCATCCTCTTCCCGGGCTTCCTCGGTGAAGTCCGCTTCCAGAATGTCTGTCTCCAGGCTGTCCATCAGCATTGCGGTCAGTTCTTCTCTCCGGATCACCAGCTCCGTACGGAAAGCCTGCCTGAGAACAAACAATGCCTGAACGTACAGTTCCTTCTTCGAAGAAGCCAGAATACTAAAAAACCTGTCCGGTATTTTCCCAAATAATTGCATGCAAGATCCCTGTCCATTCATCCTTTGTATCACGCTGTCAGATACCTGCTCACAGATCAGCCCGGGCCGGCGTGAGCAGACCCGGGCTGACGGTAAAACAGCGCTGGCCGGTGCAACACATTCCGGTACAGCTCCTGATTCTCAAAAATCTCTTCTGTGAATCACGCCGGGATCCATCTTCTTCAGGTTGGTCGTACCGGTGAAGGCCATCGCCTTCTTCAGTTCATCGACCGTCTTCTTCAGGTACTGTGTCACACCGTCCGCACCGTTTTGTTTTATTGCCGTCATCAGCGGTCTCCCGATCCCGACTGCAGTCGCGCCAAGGGAGAGCGCTTTGAAAGCGTCCATCCCTGTTCTGATCTCACAGTCCACAAAAACAGGAATACGCCCGGCGGCTGCCCTTGCCACTTCAGGAAGAATAGAAAGGGGAGGGATCGCGTATTCGATCCGGTTGTTATGATGCGAAAGCACGATTCCCTGCGCGCCGCATGCAAGTGCGGTCTCCGCGTCCCGCATGCTTAAAACTCCCTTTACGATCACAGGAAGCTTCGTTGCGTCCACAATCGCCATCAGCTCCTTCGTAGTGAGGGGCGAAAGTTCGAATCCGTCTACAACATCATGGGAACCGTCTTCTCCGAAGGGATGGTCAATGTCTACTCCCACAGCGAGATGCCCCAGCTTTTCCGCCCGCCTGATCTTGTCGATGATCCTGCCGCGGTCCGCATAGGGCTTGATGATCTCAATCACGCGGGTTCCGGAGGAAGCACACAGCTCGATCGCCTCATCCGTCTCTTCCATGCCGATCCACAGGATCGCGCCTGCCGCCGCCGCTCCCTTTACATATGCTTCATGAGCTCCCGGAAACATCATATGATCCAGGTGAGATAGCGCTGCTGTCATAATCGGTGACGAAAAAGTCTCTCCATACAGCTCAAGTGTAGTATCAGGAATGTCCGAATTCATGTAGCGTGTCTCAATCAGGAGAGAGTCGAGATACGCTCTCGCGATCGTGTTGGAGTTGCCGATATTACCCATAGTTACTCCTTTCCTGCACAGACTTTCTGCGCAACTCAGTCCGGGGCTCCTGCGCCTCCCGGCGCAGATCCTCCCGCGCGCGCGGCATTTTCACCGCGCGCTCACAGGGATTTCCTCCTCTTTGGGAGTTTCAGCGTTTCTTCAGCCGGTATAGAACTCTGTACTGGTCGGATTCTCCTGAATCAGGATCGAGCTTTGATGGAACGTATCGATCATCCTGTCCGCCGCGGTGTGGACATGATCCAGATCGGTATCACTCAGGTAGATCACAAGCGTATACTCCTGCACGATTTTACCGTCATCAGACTTCCAGCCGCCAGCCGCCTCCTGGATGGTATATCCGCCGAAGAGGTCAATCAGAATCTCCTCCGCCTTTTCCCTGGATTCCTCCTGGCTGAATACCGGCTCATTGGTGTCCTTGTCATTGGTGCCGACATACATGACATACTGGACGTCATTTTTTGCCTCATCCCCGGAAGCATCTGCTGTCCCATCCGCCGGGGCTTCCCCGTCGCCTCTGTCATCCGCCAGTTCCTCCATCCAGTGGAAGCTTCCGGTCTTCACGACGTTTTCTCCATAAATGGTACGGAAATCATCTCTCATGGAGATCACATGGAAGCCGTCCTTCTCCCACTCTTCCTTCAGCGGCTGAACCTTCTCTGCATTCCCATAGTCACGGGTTTCATCATCCGCGATCAGCATGAAAGCCGCGCTCTTATACTTGTTGTTGAAGATCGTGTAATTGTGCATGCTGACGTCCCCGCTGCTGTTTCCGAAGGACAGTACCGGCTGGTGTCCGATATCCTGCACGATCTGGCGGACCTTGTTCATCTTCAGGTTCTTAATCAGGAGTTTGTCGCTCCGGATCACCTGATCCTCCGCGGTAAACACATAATCAAGACCGTCGGTGTCTCCCTGGCCGGTGGCTACCACCGCATCATCCATTCCGATAATGTTTTCATAGGGGACATCCAGCGCACCCTCGATCAGCGTCCGGCAGATAAACCGATCGCTTCCGCTGACGACATAAACCTTGAAATCATTTTCCTGCAGATATTCGACCACCTCAATCATCGGCTGATAGAACGCTTCCCCATAGGTCATGCCTTCGAAGCCATCCACGTCCCGAAGCAGGATCTCCGTCACAAAATCGGAGAATTCATCCAGTGTCAGGCCGGCATACGCGCGGGCCGCCTGTACTGCGTGCTGCATGGGCATGTCCTCCGGAAATGACTTGTCCAGCGCGCAGTCACGGATCGTACGTCCCACCTGCAGCATCTCCGCATCCGGCGTAATGGAAGGATCCTTCAGGATACGCCATGCCAGCATATAGTATTCCAGATAGGTCGGAAACAGTTCGCCATAGAGCGTACCGTCCATGTCAAATACGGCATATCTGTCCGCAGCAGGGATAAAATCTTCCGAGTTCTCATCCGTTACGGATTCGACATAGTCGATCAGGGTGTTCAGCGCCGGAGCTTCCGGATTCCACTCCGGAAATACCTCCTCGTCCTCGTAGGCCTGCTCTTCGGCAGCCTCTGCTTCCGAAGCATCCGCCTCCGTTGTCTGCTCAGCCACAGCCATGCCCGCAAAAAGCATCGCCAGAATCAGAGCGATCCACAGGGTCATTTTCTTTTTCAACATTACGTAGTCTCCTTTCCTGTTTCTTTCCTGTTTGTTTCTTTTCCGGCCTGTCAGAAAGTACCATTGCCATTCTACCACAAAGTGTCTGTCCCTGTGAAACACTTGGTTGATGAATCACGGTATAACTGTTATATTTTCATTAACAACAATTGAGAAAGGATCCAGTATGCGAACGTTACGAATCTCCCTTTCTGTTTTTATGGCATCCCTTCTTTTTTCCGTCAGTCCTCCTCTTTCCGGAGACGCTCCGTATGCATCGGAGCCGGAAACGCAGACGGAAACGGAGGAGAATGCTTCCGCTGTCATGGGAACACCAGGCTCCGTCCAGGAAAGCCTCTACCACGAGAATGAGTGGAACTATGTGGAGGATTCCATGGATGTCTCGGCCGGGATTCCTGATACTGTCACCGGACGGCTGTCGCTGATCCGGGATAAAGGCGTTCTTACTGTCGTAACGGAGCCATATTTTGCGCCGCAGGAGTTTATCGATCCCGACCTTTCCGGTCAGGATCAGTACGCCGGAGCGGATATGGAGCTCGCCCGCCTTATCGCTCAGCGTATGGGCGTCGGCCTGGAGATTGTGCCTCTGGAGTTCCCTGAGGTCCTCTCATCCATCTCCGCGGGGAAATATGATCTTGCAATCTCCGGCCTCTCCTACACGCCGGGCCGCGCGGCCTCCATGGAGATGTCCAAAGGGTACCATTATTCCCCCGAAGAAGCCTCATCCGGCCTGATCATCCGAAGCAGTGACGCGGAGGAGATCGCCGGGCCGGAGGATCTGGCCGGCAGGAATCTGGCGGCGCAGAGCGGATCCCTTCAGGAACTGCTTGTGGCGCAGAATCTGCCGGATTACCTTCAGTTCATCCGTGTTTCTTCCGTCCGGGATGTATATGACGCAGTCAGCAATGGTCTGGCGGATGCGGGCGGCGTGGATCTGGAAACCGCGAAGCTGTATCTCCGGAACAACCCGGACTGCGGGCTCGTGTTGATGGAAGGTGTGGCGTTTGGTGTTGAAGAACAGTTTCAGGGAGACCGGGTCGCCGGTCCGAAAGATGACCTGGAGCTGATGTATTTTGTGAATGGCGTGATCGATGAGGCAGTCTCTTCCGGTCAGTATGAGGAGTGGCTCAAAAAAGCCGCCAAACGCTCCTCCGAGCTCGGACTGTAACTGCGCCAGGCCATTTCAGAGGCGATGCCATTTCATGTTATCTGTCACGGCCCCTTTCCCACAGACCGTGCACCGTCTGCGCAGGTTATCTCTGTACAGTTCCTCAGGATCTGTTCCTCAGGCTCGTACGACAGGAACATAATGGCATTGGAAAGAGAAGGTATTGCTTTGAAAACCAGAAAAACCTATCAGATCATCCTGCTTGTTCTGGTGTGTATCCTGGCAAACTGTACAGGACGCGCACTGACCTCTCATATTCAGATCTTTTTGTGGCTGGATTCCCTCGGGACCATCTGCAGTGCCTATATCCTGGGGCCTGTCTGTGGAATGATGGTCGGCGTCACCGGCAACCTGATCTACAGTATGCTCTTTCATACGAACTGGGCTTACCTGATCACCAGTATCTCGCTGGCTTTTCTCATTGGTTTTCTGGCCCGCAGAAAAAGCCTCGATACAGTTCCCGGCACCATGTTCGCCGGCATTCTCTGTGCGGTGGCCGCTACCGTTATCTCCGTTCCCCTCAATTATGTCTTTTTCAAAGGTATGACGGGAAATATCTGGGGAGACGGCGTGATCCGGTTTCTGCAGGCCTGGAAGTGGCCATCCCTGCTGTGTAAGATTCTCGGGGAATTCTATCTGGAATTCTTCGACAAGGTGATCACGCTGTTCATTGTCCATCTGGCGATCCGCGCACTCCGCAGCCTCCGCACCAGGTCTGCTTCCAGGTCCCGCCGGCAGACGGTTTCCGGTATGCTGCTCCTGGCCACCCTCTCCCTTGCGGGCATTCTCTCTCCAGTCAGACGGGCAGAGGCCGCCTCCGCGGAAAAAGAATTCGACTACAACGATTATGTCCAGACTGTCTTCAGCAGCGAGAACGGGCTTCCCTGCGGAGAGGCCAATGACATAGCGGAAACCAATGACGGCGTACTGTGGATCGGAACCTACGCCGGACTCTACCGCTACAACGGGCAGGAGTTCAGATGGATGGACGGTTATGACTCTGTCCGGAATGTCAACTGCCTGTACCGCGATGATGAGGACAGGCTCTGGATCGGAACCAACGACAGCGGTCTGTCCATCGCGATCAACGAGAAGATCGTCAATGTCGTCAATACCGAAAGCGGTCTTCCGTCTGACTCCGTGCGCTGCATCATAGAAAGCGCCGATGGTTATTATTATATCGGAACCACCGGCAGCATGCAGGTCATGACGCTCAACAGCGGGCTGAAAAAGTATTCTACCCTCTGGGAAGTCAATTATTCGGATGATATCTCCGCCGACCTGTCCGGGAATATTGCCGCTGTCACCTCTGACGGACGCCTGTTCCTGATCCGGAAAGGACGGATCCTGTGTTCCATGCAGCTGCCGCGCGGGGAAGAGATCATCAGCTGCTGTGAATTCGACCGGGACGGAACGCTTTGTGTGGGCACCTCCTCAGGGCGGATAAACCGGTATGATATCTCACAGGGATACTTCCGGCCGGTATCGGACTTTACCTATGAGGAGCTTGGCGGCCTCAATTCTCTTCGCCTGATGGAAAACGGTGAGATCTTTCTCACCGGAGAACATGGGATCGGCTGTCTGGACGCGGAAGGAACCTTCCACGAGATTAACGTCAGCGATTTCAATAACTCGATCGACAATGTTCTGAAGGACTATCAGGGAAATCTCTGGTTTACTTCTTCCCGTCTTGGTCTTCTGCGCCTGGCTCCCTCAGCCTTCCGGGATATCTATACGGCAGTCGGCCTGGAGCATAAGGTAGTGAACGCAACCGGAATGTGGCAGGGGGATTATTATATCGGAACTGATACAGGCCTGGATATCATAGATTCATCCCTGCACAGCCGGATCACGAATTCCCTTACCACGCAGCTCACAAATGTGCGCATCCGCTGTATCTTCACAGACAGTCAGGATCATCTGTGGATCTGCACCTACGGGCAGGGGCTGTGGGAAGTGTGTCCGAACGGAGACCTGTTTCTCTATAACAGTGAAAACAGCAGCTTCGGCAACCGGTCCAGGCTGGCAACGGAACTGTCAGACGGTACCATTGCCGCGGCATGCGATACCGGCCTGAGCTTTATCCGGGACCATGAGGTACTGCGGACAATCGGTTCAGCCGACGGACTGGTCAATACCATGATCCTCACGGTATCAGAGATGGATGACGGCACGGTTCTCGCAGGTACAGACGGGGACGGTCTCGCGGTGATAAATGACCGGAAGATCTCGCGCATTATCACGCGGGAGGACGGACTGAGCTCCGGCGTGATTCTCCGTACGATTCTTGACAGAAAAGGAGACGGCGTTTTCATCGTCACCAGCAACGGCCTGTGTTATATGGATGCTTCCTATCGGGTCAGAACACTGGACAATTTCCCGTATTTTAACAACTATGATATCTGGATCCGCGATGAAGATACGCTGTTTGTGACAGGCAGCTCCGGGATCTATGTCGTGAACCGCGAAGATCTCCTGTCGGGAAAGCCTGATCTGTCCTATGATCTTCTTGATTCCAGAAAGGGACTTCAGAGTGCGCTGACGGCAAATTCCTGGAACTACTATGACGGAGAGGGAAATCTGTTTCTTGCCTGTGACAGCGGTGTCTGTATCCTGGATATCGACAGCTATTCGGATGATACCCGGATCTACCGCATGAATCTGTCCTCCATCTATCTGGATGGCGAGGCGTTCCAGGTGGACAGCTCCTCTCCCATCCATGTCGACCGCAGCGTCCGGAAGATCGAGCTGTACCCTGAGGTGATCAATTTCACGGTACAGGATCCGAATGTCGGCTATTGGCTGGAAGGCTTTGACGATCAGTGGACGATCCTTCCCCACAGCAGCCTGAACGGCATTACGTATACAAATGTCCCCTCCGGTGATTATTCTTTCCACATCGCCGTTCTGGGACGTGATGAAAGCAGGATTCTGGAGGAACGTACCTATCCGCTCATCAAACAGGAGGCGATCTATGACAAACCCTGGTTCATCGTCTACGTTGTCGTCGGAGCGATGCTCTTCGGTTTCTTCCTCCTGACTTTCTGGTTCAGGCATACCATAGACCAGGCGAATCTGCGCATCCGGATGGGTGATCAGACGATTGAAGCAATCGCAAATACGGTGGACGCCAAGGATGCCCGCACCAGCCAGCATTCGATGCGCGTCGGAAAATACTCGGTTCTGATCGCACAGAAAATGGGCTTTTCCAAAAAGGAATGCGAGAATCTGAGAAAAGCCGCCAGCCTTCACGATATCGGAAAGATTGCGATTCCGGATCATATTCTCAACAAGCCGAGCCGGCTGACGGACGAGGAATACGCGATCATGAAGTCCCACACCACGCGCGGCGAAGAGATCCTTGCCGGATTCACGCTGGTGGAGCATGTGAAAGAAGGCGCGAAGTATCACCACGAGCGCTATGACGGACGCGGGTATCCTCAGGGCCTCAAAGGCGAGGAGATTCCGCTCTATGGCCGGATCATCGGTGTGGCGGATGCCTTCGATGCCATGACTGCCAACCGGATCTACCGCAATCAGATGGATATCGGGTATGTGCTGAATGAACTGAAGAAGGGACGCGGCACACAGTTTGATCCAAAGGTCGTGGATATCTTCCTCGGAATCCTTGAGGAAGGCACGATTGATCTGGAGAAGCTCTATCCGAACAGGCAGGAAAAGGATCCTTCCGCCGGCGGAACCGGAACTTCCTGAAGGCAGACCCTGTGCACAGCCAGTGCCCTTCGGTAAAAGGCACTGGTATCAGAAGAGAATCTTGTTTCGTAATGAGGCAGTATATGAGACGTGTATATCTCACCACTTTCCTAACCTGTATCGCTGTTTTAGCCCTTATCTTTGTACTGGCCAGGCCGCAGGGCTTTCAAAGCGCGATGAGTTCCATCACTGTCGGCTTTCTGTATGAGGGAGACGAGAGCGCTCCCTATACCTATAATTTTTCGCGGGCGGCTGTCATGCTGGAAGAAGAACTGCGTGACAGCGTCCGGATCCTGACGAGAAATAACGTCTCGGACGATGAGATCGAAGAACGGCTGCATGAGCTGGTGCTGAAGGACTGTGATATTATCTTTACCAACTGCCACAGCGAAAACTTCGCCAGGCTGGCTTCTCTCTACCCGGATGTGCAGATCTGCCAGATCAGTGATATGGAACAGCCGCCTGCGCAGCGTCCGGAGAACTATCACACCTTTAACGGCGAGATCTATCAGGCCCGCTATGTAAGCGGCGTCGCAGCCGGGCTGAAGCTTCAGGAGATGATCGACAGCGGAGTGATCACCCCCGATCAGGCAATTGTCGGCTACGTCGGCGCCTATCCTGCCGCTTCCGTCATCTCAGGTTATACCGCCTTCCTGATCGGCGTGCGCTCTGTCGTTCCGGATGCCGTGATGAAAGTCAGGTACACGGGAACCTGGGGGAGCTACAGGAGGGAAAAAGCCTGCGCGTCGGAACTGATCGACAGAGGCTGCATCGTGATCTCACAGCATTCCGATACCATCGGCCCCTCCATCGCCTGTGAGGAAGCGTCGGAAGAACACCCTCTCATCTTCTGCGGAAGCAGCAGAAGCTACCTGGATATCGCGCCTTCCACTGCCCTTCTGAGTATTCGGATCAACTGGGCTCCCTATGTCATTCAGGCGGTGAAGGCTGTCATGAGTCATGCAAAGATCGAATCGGCCGTTGCGGGAACCGTTCATGGAACCGGAGACGTCAGTTCCGGGTTTAATGATGATTCTCTTGAGATTCTTGATCTGAATCTGAACCTGGCGGCAAAGGGAACACAAAAAGCAATCGACAGCGCGATCAGGAAAATAGAAAAAGATCCGGCGGCAGCTTACCGCGCGGATCTGGTCGGTGTGAATCCGGCCTATCCGGCCGACATTATCGATCTGAGCAAAGGATATACAGAGAACGCGGACTCCTCCTTCCCTTCCTTTCACTATGTAGTGGAGGACATCATCGAGATCCTCGACGAAAAGAAGTAAGAAGATGTCATTTTACGTCTCTGCGGTCAAAGATCCGGATCGACAGCAGGACAAATATAACAATCGTTACCGCTGCCACGGGAAGTGCGATGACCGGATCCGGCGTTTCCTGCCACATCAGATAATCCGGCATGTAGTTCTCTATCGAAACGCTCCTTTTCAGAAGGATTCCGAGCCCTGCATCGATCCCCATGTAGAGAACCCTCATCATATTCGCGCCGAATATTACGGCAAGAACCATGCCGAAATTCTTGCTGCGAAGAGACGTTGTAAAAAGAAGCAGGATCGCGCAGATTCCGTGAAGCAGAAGCAGGCGGATCCCCAGATAGCCAAGCGAGCTGACCGCTTCGCTGTCCGGCGTAATCTTTATGAACAGAACCGTTCCGATCAGATTGCCTGCCATACCGGTCAGGACAAAGATCAGATTATGAACGATCAGCGCGATGTATCTGGACAGAACGGCATATCCTCTCTTCGGCATCTGGCCGGCTATATTCTTGATATAACCGTGCTCAAGATCCGCATGGTAAAAATAACAGGCGGAGAACAGAAGCAGCATGCCATTCATCAGCGGAAACGGATCCCGGAGCAGGGACGAAAGATCCGCGCTCTTCGGAAGCAGATCCGGTATACCCGCACTTTCCGGAAGGATCCTGACCAGCATCATAAACACTTTGGCCGCAGGGACGATGATGAATCCTGAAAGAAAGGACAGCACGAGGCATACCTTGAAGCTGCGTGCCAGAAACATCCGGTGAAGATCCATCCGGATCAGATTACTCATGATGAACCCCTCCTGTCATTTTCAGATAATAATCCTCAAGTGATACCGTGTTCAGAAAGATCTCCTGCAGATCCAGTCCTGCGCCGACGATCGCTCTCGCCATCTCCGAAGTACGGTCCGTATTTCCTGCCACGCGGATGCAGTCCTGCTCCTCCATCCGCTCGGCACTGATATTCAGTCCTTCCAGTACGCGCAAAGCGCCTTCCGTATCTGAGGTGCGTATCTTCACGTATTTCCCGCTGCGCAGGTGCAGCTGCTGAGAACTGAATTCATCCAGCAGCACGCCTTCATTGATCACACCGTAGCAGTCTGCCACCTTGTCCAGTTCCTCCAGAATATGGCTCGAGATCAGAATCGTTATCCCTTTCTCATCCCTCATCCGTACCAGGATCTCGCGGACATCCACGATTCCCTGAGGATCCAGGCCGTTTATCGGCTCATCAAGGACAAGAAGCTTCGGATTCCCTGCCAGAGCCAGCGCGATGCCCAGTCGCTGGCGCATCCCGAGCGAAAAGGATCCTGCAGGCTTTTTGGGGTCAACGCCTTCAAGACCTACTGTCTCAAGCAAAGCCGGCACCTGGACGCGCGGATCGATCCCAAGACCGATGCATTTGATCTTCAGATTCTCCTGCGCAGAGTACCTTGGATACAATCCGGGCTCCTCGATCAATACGCCAACCTCTCTGAGCATCTTCTCCCTTTCAGACCCGGTCTTCCCAAACAGGCTGTAATCCCCTCCTGACGGCGATGAGAGACCGCTGATCACTCGCATGATCGTAGTCTTTCCTGCCCCGTTCCGGCCGATCAGGCCATAGATCTGTCCCTCAGGGATATGCATATTCACTTCGTTTACCACAGCTTTGGAGCCATATTTCTTCGTAAGGTTCCGGGTCTCAAGAATATAACTCATGTATGGGTTCCGCCTTTCCGTCTTCCTTACAGGGATGATTCCATCGGATACTTCAGTCCAAACTGTCTCCTGCATTCATCCATCTGGCGCATGATCTCAAGGGTCTCGGCATGCGGCATATCGGGACACTCAACCTGGCCTGACTCTATGGCGGCAAGCGCGGCGCGCACCTCATATTCATACCCGTTGATCTGTTCCGGAACCGGCACGGATCTGATCAGCCTGCTGCCGTTTCCCTCCTGCTCATAAACCTTGATCTCCTGCGGGTTGTTGACATTGCTGACCTCGATATATCCCTTCGGCCCGCTGATACAGCAGGTTCGGTTTGCGTCGTCCGTCATGGAAGCATACAGGGAAGCCATTCCCCCATCCTTATACTCGATGAAGATATTATCTTTGGCATCTACCCCTGTTTCATATTTCACACAGTTCGCCACGATTCGCTCAATGTCATTTCCCATGATCATCGAGGCAAAGTTCAGAACATATACCCCCACATCCAGAAGAGCGCCGCCCGCAAGCTCCGGTTTCACCAGCCGCTCCTTGGAGGTGATGTGATAGTCCAGATTCGCGGAAACCACCTCCGGTTTTCCGATCACATCCTGCGCGATCAGATCATCGATCAGTCTCCGGGCCGGCTGGTAGCGGGTCCAGATCGCCTCTGTCAGAAGCAGCCCCTTCTCCCTTGCCAGATCGATCATCTCCTTTGCCTGTCTTTCATTGACCGCGAACGCTTTTTCACAAAGGACGTTCTTCCCCGCATTCAGACAGTCGATCGTGTACCTGTGATGATGAGAATGCGGAACAGCAATGTACACCAGATCCACAGCCGGATCCATGA
Source organism: uncultured Lachnospiraceae bacterium (assembly GCA_905236545.1). Taxonomy (GTDB): domain Bacteria; phylum Bacillota; class Clostridia; order Lachnospirales; family Lachnospiraceae; genus Porcincola. The sequence continues at coordinate 1,474 of CAJOQO010000124.1, read as the reverse complement.
GCATCTCCTCATAGCTTCCGTATGCTTTCTCAAAGCCATACTTCCCCGCAAACGCCCTGGCTTTCTCCAGGCTGCGGGAAGCTACCGCATACGCTTTCACCTCATTCTTCATCCCGCAGATCGCTTCCGCCATGGTTCCGGCAATCGCTCCTGCACCAAGTATCGCAAAATTTCTCATGATACCCTCCTTACATATTCATGACTGCTGCATACTCAGGATCTGTATCTTATGAACTTCTTCTACAGCTCCTTATCAAAAAACGACAGTTATTCTGTCAGTCATTTGCCCATTTCCGGATACAGACAGGCCAGACCGCCACTACAAAGATCCAGAGGATGAACCGGGCAGCCATGTTGCCCCAGTGTCCGCCGAAAGCCGTCACGAGAATCGCCGGAGCAAAGTATTCCTTCCATCCAAAGGAGATCATGAATCCCACGAATCCCAGAATCGGTAGGTTCTTCGCCCCCACCGGAATCTCGTAATGGATGTAATGCCGCTCAAGGAAACTTCCCACGATAAAACCAAGGAACATCCCGCAGCCCTTGAAAAAGTCATTCTTCATCTTCTCCGGGTCCACAAGAAGGACGCCTTCCACATAGTCCATCGGATAAGGCTTCTTCATGACATAGATCATCGCGGCGATCAATGCGATGATTCCGACCACAGAAAGAATATCCAGGATCCTGTCATCTCCGTTAATCTTTCTCTGGGCAAAGCCAACCAGCAGGATGCAGAAAAACGCCACCAGGAAACCAACGATCACGTCCTGCGGGGTATGCACTCCCAGGAAGTTCCTGGAAAATCCGGTCAGCGCGATCAGGATACAGCAGATAACCGCCAGCCAGGTACGCTTTTTATACTGCCACGCAACGGTCGTTCCATAGGTGCAGGTTGCGCTCATCGTATGTCCGCTCGGGAAGGAATAGCCCGTCGCGGCTACCTTGGAATCGCCGGCCGGCTCGATCCTGTCCGAACGGATCCATGGGCGGTAGGCACATACTGTCAGCTTGATGACCCCGTTCACCACCTCACCGATCGAGAAGGTCGCCAGATAGCGATATCCCCATTTTTTATTCACGCACCAGAAAACGATAAACGGCAGAAACGCCATGATATCAACCGCAAACTTGGAGAGTGAATTGAAAAACTCGTCAAATACGCCTCCTGTCGAAAGCCTGATGCCCTGCAGGAACAACAGATACTGAATGTCCATAACAACTACCTCCTCAATTGTCCGGTCATGCCGCTCAGGCCTGCCGCCGGCAAAACCGCCCGATCCGGTTCCTTATGCAAAGCGCCTGCCGTTTGGCAGCGGCAGGCGCCCTCTGAATATCTGTGAAATAGAAAGGCTTACGCAGTCTCAGATCCAGTCTGTTTCTATCCGTTATTTTTCTACCTGTGCGGTTGCCATGCGGTTCTTGATTCTGTGCTCGATTTATCGAAGCACAGAATCAAGGTTCGTATGAGCAACCC
>CAJOQO010000123.1 GCA_905236545.1 uncultured Lachnospiraceae bacterium | reverse complement strand
GTTAAAGATTCCGTCCTGGATCCCGGAGGCTCCCTCGTTAAGGATTCCGTCCTGGATCCCGGAGGCTCCCTCGTTAAAGATTCCGTCCTGGATCCCGGAGGCTCCTTCTTCCTCCTGCTCCATCTCCCTGAACAGATCTTCCTCCTCCGCAGGGATCGCGTCCATGACAGAGGGAGCCTGTTCCCCGTCCGGAGAACTGATCAGTGCTCCATCCTCCGGAAGCGCTTCGTCATCAGATCCCAGATCGGCGACAATCTCATCGCCGCCTTCTCCGGGCAGCTTTCCGTCCGGCCCGCCGGCCGGTTCACCATCCGCCACACTTTCCCGTTCCTCCCCGGGCATATCTTTTGGTTCCGTTTCCGTCTCCTCCGGTCCGTCTCCGGAGAAAAGCTCCGAAAACACACCATCTGACGCTGTATTCGCAGTGTTCTGATCCGGTGTGTTCTGTCCCGCGGTAGTCTGATCCGGCGTGTTCTGTCCCGCGGCGTTCTGATCCGATGGATTCCGGTTCATGCTCTCCCGGTGTTTTTCCTCCTGCGGCTGGTCTTTTTGCGCCCTGTCATCCGCGGACGCATCGCCTGATCCCGCTCCATCCGTCCGGCTGCTGCCGGAAGAAGCATCTCCCGAAAAAATGGCCTGCAGCTGGTCTGCACCACGGATCAGGTCATCACGGGTGATGTGCTTCGAATCCGGGGAAGCGGATCCCATAAGCGCGGAAAGCGGCGCCGTCCCCGACGGGGCGGCGGCAAGCGTATCGGCTGCGCCGACCGCGCCTCTTCCAACCGACTGGCTCCTTGGAGCTGCCGATCCCTGCGAGGACGGCCTGGAGGCTCTTGTCCCGGAATCCTCATCGTCCTCGTCATCCCGGGAATCGGAAGAATCATCCGCGTCATCATCCGATTCATATCCGTCAGAGAGAGATTCCGGCATCCTTCCGCTCCTCATCGTCTCCAGATCCTTTTTCATGCTTTCAAGAGACAGCTCAAGACCGAGCTTCGTCAGCTCTTCCATCTCTTCCTTCAGCTCATCGCCGAGCATGTCGTATTCAAGGAGCTTATCTCCCTTTTTTACCCGGTCTCCGGTCTGAACATAGACATCCACCAGCTCATGGCTGGTATCCAGAGGCACGACCTGTGTATCCCTGGAGATAATCGTTCCGCTGACGGTACCGGAATCCCCCATGCTGTACTCCGCGCTGTTCACGGTGACAACCGGAACCACCTCTACCTTTTTTACATTCGCCTCCCTCGATCTTCTGACAAAATAAGAAGTCGCGGCTCCCGCACCGACAACGAGAATTGCAGTTATGACAATCGTCCTGATCTTCATTGCCTTATCCCTCCCGCTGCTTCGATCCTTGTCCTGTCTGAATCCGTGCGCTCTGTCAGCACACCGTCAAAAATATTGCATACGCGCTTCGCATAGGAAGCGATCTCAGGGGCGTGCGTGATCATGACGATCGTAACGCCCTCATCGTTCAATTCCTCAAACAGCTCCATTAACGCCTTGCTGGAACGGGAGTCCAGAGCGCCTGTCGGCTCATCCGCAAGGAGCAGACGCGGATTGTTCACCATCGCGCGGGCGATGGCAACTCTCTGCTTCTGTCCGCCTGACAGCTGCGCCGGGGTAAATGCCATTCTTTCCTCGAGGCCGACCCTGGTCAGGGCAGCTTTCGCCCTCCGGATGCGCTCTCTCTTCCGCACTCCTGCGTAAACCAGCGGCAGAGCGACATTGTCCAGCGCTGACTGCCTGCTCAGCAGCTGGAAATTCTGGAATACAAAGCCCAGATTATTCAGGCGGATCGAAGCCATGTCCCGGTCATTTTTATTCAGAACATTCTCCCCGTTGAGTTCATAGGTTCCCTTTGTCGGACGGTCCAGGCAGCCGATAATATTCATCAGGGTCGACTTGCCCGATCCGGACGGTCCCATGATGGCGACGTACTCGCCCTCTTCCACATGAAGAGAGACATCATGAAGAACCGGAACGATCAGCTTCGGCGTTATGTAGTCTTTATCGATATGATCCAGCTTCAAAACCATCCCGGCTACCTCATGATAATAAAGCCTTCCTCGTCCGTTTCATACTGGACATCTTCTGCCTCTTCGTCGTAGACCTCCCGGAACCCTTGCCCGTCAACCTCCCGGAATCCCTGATCCGCTCCGGCGTAATCCGGCTCGGTCTCCGCATCCTCCCAGCTTTCGAAATCAGCCTCGCTCTCGTCGTCCAGGAAGAACTCATCGTCAAAGCCATAATACGCATAGTCAAACTCTGTCTCTGCTCCCTGGCTCCAGTTATAGGCGCTCTCCGTCTCTCCTTCGCCGGAGGCGTCATTGTAATGAACCGGAAGCCCCTCCTCCAGAGAATCCTGCGGCTGGCAGATATAGTCGTCCGTTGTCAGGCCGGTCACGATCTGATGCTGCTTAAGCGCTTCATCCGCCTCGCCCGGTTCGATGATCCGCTTCTCAAGCTTGTTGTCATTGGAAGCCGCCCAGACATAGCTCGTTCCGTCCGCCTCCTGCGCAATATAGTAGTCATCAAGCCACAGGCCGCTTCTTGCGTTCTGCTGTCCGAGATCCTGCTCGAGATAGACATGCTGCCCGAGCATCAGGCCGTCGGAATCCTCCAGCTCCACATAGAACGGGTAATTCGTTGACCCGGAGGAATTGTCCGAGCCGTAGTAACTATCCGAATCCTTGTCTTCGCTGTTTCCCTGATCCGTCTTGATCTGGCTGATGGTGCCTTTCCAGAACTGACCGGAATCTACGCGCGAAAAGACCAGAACCGTCTCCCCCGAATAGATCTGCCTGATGTTCTGTTCATTTGCCTCCGCCTTGACGCGGTAGGTGCCAAGCTTCAGGACAGAGATATAGGCACTGTCGGAAGATCCCATCATATCATTGTCACTCTGCTCATTGACTGCCTTGACGATCCCATCCATATCACACTTGACCGTCGCGTTCTTGATCTGATCCTCCAGCTGGTCGATCTCCTTCTGCTTCGACTTCTGGTCAAGCTCATTCTGCTTCAGCTCATTCTCCGCAGTCAGAACCTCCAGCTGTTTCTCAGGGGTATTCGCCGCCGCCTTCTGCTTCTCCAGTTCCGCCTTCTTTGCCTCGGAGGTATCCTCCGTATTCTGCAGACGCTCCAGATCGATCCTTGCCTGCTCCAGCTTTGACTCGTCTTCTGTGGTATCGTATGTGTAGAGCCGCTGCCCGGTCTTTACGATATCTCCTTCCTTTACATAGCATTTCCTGACCTTGCGGTCGCCGTCAAGCTTATACTCTTTTGTCTCCTGAGGCTCCACGGAGCCGGCAAAGCGGGGAATCTTGCCCGTACCGCTCCCCAG
>CAJOQO010000122.1 GCA_905236545.1 uncultured Lachnospiraceae bacterium | reverse complement strand
TCTCAAGAACAACAGCATCCTGCAGGTCATTGTCGCCCACTTCCTGATCGATTTTACAAACAGCCTGTTCGTTGAGCAGCCCGCCTCTTCATCCGCGCCACAGTTGATCCTCTTTGGTGTTCTGCTGGTTGCGGAAGCGATTTATGCCCTGTGGCTGACCAGATGGGCACGCCGGACGCAAAATACAGTTCTTTTAGAGATTTGATAAAGGGTGTAACATAGTGGATGCACTCATGGAAGGAGAGAACGGTAATGAGAAACAGAATGACTATATCAACTGCAGTTCTGTGCATGACAATGCTATTATCTGCCTGTGGCGGAAGCGGGGAAGATACAGCCCATTTGTCCGAGCCGGCAGTGACGCCGATTGAAATAGAACAGGATGTAAATGCTTCGGCAGATGACAACAGTGAAGTGAATTCAGGTGAGACTTCGGATAATACAATGGATGTTATATCCGAGGAGCAGGCATATACAGCAGTTATAAACTACTGCAAAGCGACTGACCCTGAGTTTTCAGAGGAGAGCAACGCAGAGGAGCATACTGAATACTGGGACGTTTCAACAAACGAAGACGGTGTAATAGTTGTGTTGTATCGTTCTTACACGTCAGCCCAGATCCGCTATTATATTCAGCCGGTTACAGGAGAGGCGTATGTTACCGAACTGGTTCCCGGAATCATTGATGAAGAACAGGAGACAGGGGAAATGTTTAATGCAAGAGATTACCTTGTGGACACAGGTCGGAAGAATGATGAAAGATTGTTCCCAGAATTGCCCGGTTGACACATATCACGGATGAGATGGTTGCGGATAAGCCGTCAGTCGACGAGATCATTCAGAAGTTCAAAGCTTTTGTTGGGGACAACATTCTGATCGGACATAATATTAAGGGATGCGATATTCTGCATATTACCAGAGCAGCCAGGAGGGCAGGCGTCAATTTTGATAACAGTTTTCTTGATACTAAGCCTTTGGCCCTGAGCATAAAAGATGCTAATCATAATATGAAGCGGAGTCACAGTGGGCAGTTGAAACAGACAGAGCAGGGAAAAACATGGGACTGACGTTATTGAAAAAAGTTCGTATAGCCGCCAGCACTGCAGTTGCTGCGGCATTGATCTGCGGATGCGCGGCGGCCGGGACCGGCGCCGCGGAAACAGTACAGATGCCCCGGGAGGAAGAACGGGAGGCGGCAGGTGCGTCCGGTCCGGGAACGATCCTGCCGGACAGGATCGAGATCAAAACAGACAGCGATTATCCGTACGACGCCGAGGAGATCATGTATCTGTCCGGCGTCAGGGCAACGGCATACCGGCAGAACACAAGGTACTCTCTGTGCGATCTTGACGGGGACGGTTTTTCAGAGCTGCTTATCACAGTGACGGACAATACCGCGGGAGACAGTGCCGCAGAGCCGGGCAGTACCGCAGAGACCACAGGCATCTACGCCTATGATGCGGGTCAGAACGCGGCAGTCCTGCAGAAAACTTTTCAGGAAGGCTCAGAGAAAAGTGCTCTCCCCGAGGGACTGATCTGGGTGGAAGGGACTCAGTGGCCTGATGCCAGTCTCATCGGCGCAGCGGAGCAGCTGGGCGACCCTGGGGTCAGGACAGATTACTATCTGTCGGCAAATTATGAATGGCTGAATGGCCAGCATGTGCATGGACAGGGAGAGATCGCGGACGGGGTTTCCGGGAAACAGGAGGTCCCGGAACGGAAGCAGCAGATGTTCGCGGATCGTGACCGTTATCAGGGAGACGATATCCGGATTCTCCGTGACTATTATGATGCTGCGTCGGACTGGGAGAGAAGAGACGATGAAGGCATAGAGCCGGTACGGAAGTATTTCACAGCCATCGAAGACATCGAAACCATCTCGGAGATGACAGAATATCTTACGGATCCGGAGTCTGATCCGTTCTGTATTCTGATGACGCTGAACACTTCCCTGGACCTTGAAGATACTTCTTCCTGGATTCTGGAGATTGGGGAAGATCAGTTTTCCGTGCTGCCCAGGATTTTCCATAACAGTGATCCGGAAGAAGTCGAAGCGGTCCGGCGGGATTTTGAGATCCCGGTGCGGTATCTTCTCTCGAGGGCAGGCTGGCAGGAAGAGGATATTGACCGCCTGATGAAGGAGTCCTATGCGCTGGAGGATCGGCTCCTGGAGTGCGCGTGGGGCTAGGAGGATCAGGGCGGGGAAATGGAAAGCAGATTCGGCGGCTGCCTTCCTTTTGATGAATTTGTTTCCCGCTGTACGCATTTTCCGCTGAAAGAAATCCTGCACGCATACGGCGTTACCGACAGCAGAATCCGCGCAGTTTTTCCGCAGTACATCGAGCTTCTGGACGAGATCTACACGGAAGAGAATCTGCCTGCACTGAAGGCTTATCTCCTGACACATACTGCATACAGCGCATATCCCTTCCTGGACCTGGAGACGGCAGGCTGCCTGATCAGGGAGGAGGAGACGGACGAGGAATTCCGGATGATCATGAATGCGTCGTATCAGAGCGAGGTGCTGAGCAGCCGCGGGCTTCTGAGCGTAGCGGAAGAAAACGCGTATATGACGTATTTCACGGACGACGAGGAGAAACAGGACATCACTGCACTCTGCGAAGAGATCCGGGATGCATTCCGGGAGATCCTTGAACAGTCGGACTGGCTGTCACCGGAAGGCAGAAAGCAGGCGGTGGCAAAGCTCGACGCCATGACTTTCTCTGTCCTGAAACCGGATCAGCTGATCGACAGTTCATATCTTGCCGTGGACAGGGAGGCATCCTTCCTGGACAACTACGCGCATATATTTGTGAACAGCATCCGGCATAACTGCTCTTTCGCAGGGACGGCGAGGGTGCCGGGAGACTGGCGTTATGACATTCGTCCCGAAATCGCCACGACTGCTGAAAATGCTTTCTATTACGGGAGTTTCAACCAGTTCTTTATCCTCTCCGGGTTCGTGAACGAGGCGACATACCGGAAGGATATGCCGGTGGAGGAAAAGCTCGGAAGGCTGGGGGAGGTCATAGGACATGAACTGACCCACGGTTTTGATCCGCAGGGGATACAATACGATCAACACGGGAACAAAGTGGTGACGGACGACAATCCTTACGGATGGCTCCCGGAGGAAGATTATAAAGCTTTTATGGAACGGGCAAAGCGAATCGCAGAGTACTTCAGCACCATAAAGCCTTTCCCTTATGCAGCCTGCGACGGGGAGATGGCCTGGGGTGAAGCCGCCGCGGATATCGGCGGG
>CAJOQO010000121.1 GCA_905236545.1 uncultured Lachnospiraceae bacterium | reverse complement strand
GAAGCAAGTGTCCTTTCATACCGTAATTACAAAATTCATGATTCCCGTAAGAATTGTCTTCAGGTTACCAAAAACAAGGACTGTTCCCCCGTTGTATACCACCTCACAAGAAATCCGCTGTTCCTCAACACTTTTCCCTTCTCCAGTACTTCCGAGCAAGCCAATATCCCAGCGTTGGATTCGTGTGGCCATGCGCTGGAATGCAAAACCATGCAATCTTCATTGATCTCACCACCATTCTTAACGCAGCACATGATTACAGTATAACGAAGCTGTACAGTCATACCTGTATTAATTCGTACACAGGCCATCCCCTGTTTTCGATTTGGATAAAAAAGATAACAAAAGACCCGGAACGTCTCTGTCCGAGCCTTGTCCTCATCTATAAACCTATATCAAAAAAAGCGAGTGTCAAGGATATGACACTCGCATCAGAATCACTCTTTAAAAATGCCCATTCCGCCATCGGCAAAATGGCGCCTGAGCGCAGCTGCTTTCGCTTCTTTACTCCGCTTCCGTCTCGGCTCCGCCCATGAAGGTGCCGTCAACCATCTGCTGGATGTAATCCGCGTACGCTGCCTGCACATCTTCCGGAACGATATCCTTGTTCAGTTCGCCTGCGGAAAGCACGCCATTCTGAAGGGTTCCGTACAGCGTCTCACCGCCGAAGGAACCGTCTTCCACCGCCTTCATGCTCAGCTCAATCAGGACGGAGTTGTCAGTTACCTGGCTTCCGATGACACAGTCATTCTGTCCGAGCAGATCCGCCGGCTGCGCGATATCATAGATCTTGATCTCACCGGCTGCCTCATTCGCCTCATCGATCGCCTGGCGGGCGCCGGAGTCAACCGCGGAAGCATCACCGAAGAATACATCTGCACCCTGATCCATCATCGCCTTGGCAAATTCCAGTCCCTTGTCAGACGCGGAGAAATCACCGGAGTATACCGGATCCAGAAGAGAGACGCTCTTTCCGTTTTCTTCCGCTACAAAAGCTGCCGCTTCGCCGTAGCCGGCATACTTGGCAAGGGTCGTATCCAGTTCCATGCCGCCGATAAACGCAATCGTTCCGCTTTCGGTCATCAGGCCGGCAAGCGCGCCGGCGATCCAGCCGATCTGCTGCGCATTCGGAAGAAGGGAGGACACGTTGCCGTTGGCTGCCTTCTCAGGCGTATCCGCTCCACCGTTCAGCAGGGCAAATGCGATATCCGGATACTCCTCGGCTGCCTGAAGAACCGCGTCCGTATACTGGTTGCCGGGTGCATAAATCATATCCACGCCAAGATCACAGTAGGAAACGATGGTGTCATAATAGGCAGACTGTGCGATGCTGTCAGAATACATGGTCTCCCAGCCGCACTTCTCGGCAGCATCCATCATGGCGTTGTAGCAGGCCATGCCCCAGCCGCCGTCAGAAATGCTTGAGTCACAGATCATTGCGACGGTATGGCCGTCAGCATGCGTCGTCATGGCAGGAACCATGGAAGCGATCATGGCGCCGGCAGCGATCATAGCAACTATTTTTTTCTTCATGTTTACCTCCTTTGAAATCATACCTTCTGCATCTTGTCGACAGTTACATGTGATTCATATGTGCTCTCTTCCGCCCCTTCCTTCTTAGATCTTAGATCTGACAGAGCTGCGGAACAGTTACATAACCGGTTAACGTTCTTCCTTGCGGTAAGGCTGTCCGCTGGCCTTGGGACCTGCTTTCTTCGCTCCGATCAAAGCCAGAACCACGATGGTCGCCACATATGGAATCATCTGGAAGAACTGGTACGGAAGCGTGTTGTTGATCAGCTGAAGCCGGATCTGAAGCGCGTCGCAGAATCCGAAGAACAGACAGGCAATCAGAACGCCTCCGGAACTCCAGCGTCCGAAAATGACCGCGGCAAGAGCGATAAATCCGCGCCCGGCAACATTACCATCGACATAAGTTTTGGAATAGCAGGTGGTCAGGTAAGCACCGCCGATACCGGCAAGGGCGCCGCAGATCACACAGGAAAGATACTTGACGCCGATGACGTTGATTCCGATCGTTGCCGCGGCTTTCGGGTACTCG
>CAJOQO010000120.1 GCA_905236545.1 uncultured Lachnospiraceae bacterium | reverse complement strand
TTCTTCGGAGAGTTTTCCGCCAGGACCGACCGGCTTGGTGCCATCAAGGAGAATCCGATCAGCCATATCTCCTATTCCTATGGCGTACAGGTGATCATCCTCGATGACGAGGGAAAGATTACCGACGCGGTCTCCGCGTTTGATGTCGGAACACCGGTCAATATCCATTCCGTCGAGGGACAGATCGAGGGCGGCATGGTGATGGGAATCGGATATGCCGTGACGGAGAAATATGAGTGTGAGGACGCTTATCCGAAGAGCCGGTTCGGCACCATCGGCTTCCTGCGTGCGGATGCCGCGCCTGCCCTGGATGTGATCCTCTGTGCGCCGAAGGAGGAGGACAGGCTGCCGTTTTCCCTTGGCGCGAAGGGCTGCGGAGAGCTGTGCATGATTCCTACGGCGCCCGCGTGCGCGCTTGCCTACCTTCGTTATGACGGGAAGTTCAGGCAGAGCCTGCCGCTGGAGGATACACCATACCGGAAGGGATAGGAACAAGGAGCGGATCGCTGATGGTTCCTGTAAAACGATAAAACTTCGACATGCGGTTTCCGGTACCTTTGGCGGCTTCAGCCGTGGAGGCGCGTCAGCCCTCCGGTTTGTATTCGATCGCGGAACACTTGTAATTGTCCTTGCCCTCTTCCTTCACGATGTACAGAAGCTTGTCCGCGGCAGCCGACAGGGCCTCATAGTCCGGATAGGATCCGAGGTTAATGATACATCCGATACTGGCTGATACATGCTCGCTGACGGAAGGATCCGGATGAATCCTGTGGAGGGACGCCTTTGTATTCTCCAGGCGGGTCATCACATGGTTCAGATCGGCCATGCCGACCGCATACACGATGAATTCATCTCCGCCCATCCGCATGACAACATCGGTATCCCGGAAGTTCTCCTGCAGGCAGCGGGCAATCTGCTTCAGGGTCTCGTCGCCCGCCGCATGTCCGTAATTGTCATTGATATGTTTGAAATTATCGATATCTACCAGCATGAAGGCACCGGTGATTCCATTGGCAACGTAATTCCTGATCAGGTGCTCGCCGCCGCGCCGGTTGTAGATCCCGGTCAGCGCATCGTGATCCGCTTTGTCCGTCGCGTTAAAGCTGGACTCCATGAAGGTGATCCGCTCACGGATCATCCTCTGGGAAAGGTAGAGCGCCGCGACGACACAGGCGGTCAGGTGAATGAGATCCAGAATGAATGAGGTACTCTTTTTGGCATAGTAATCCACCAGGATAAACAGCACCGAAAAGGAAACTGTCAGAATCAGGATGTTTCCCCAGGAATCACGGATCATCAGGGGCAGCGTGAGGATGAAGAAAAAGAACAGGTAGGTGGGATAGTCCGACGGCTCCCCGGAGACCATAAACAGACTCCACACAAGCACCAGGCAGATCCATGCATAGAGCGTCATGGTTCCATTCCGGATCATCTCTTTTTTATATCCGATCAGCAGCGCAACGGAAAACAGAAAAAAGATAAGGTACTCCAGCGTCCGGGATCCGGGAGGAAAACCGGAATGATCGTGAAGGTCAAACAGGAAACTGATCAGGCTGATGATCAGACCGGCGATCAGTAAGAAGCAGAGCGCCCGTCCGTTTTCCTTTTCAAAATCGATTCGGAATCCCTTGATCTTTCCCGGGTAGAGGTATTCCTTTACCTTCTTTCCAAACGTGTCCATATTGAAGTCTCCATATCGATGGCCTGCCTGTAACGCCGGATCAAAAACTGTCTCAGCCATCGCTTTGATTCGCCGGATAACGAAATATTGTATCTTTTAGGCTATCAATATACATTATAACACGTAACCATGCATATGAATAGTGACGAATCCTCACATCTTTATGGGGTGCGGGAACCTGCGAAGCAGATCCGGTTTGTGTAGAAACAGGAAGGCGGATATGCTATAGTGACAGGTACAGGAGGCAGTTTCTGATCCCGCGATATTTCCCGGTAAAACAGATTTCTCCGGATGGATTCTTCGACAGTTATTACCGGGAGTGGTGCCGGACCGGAAGGGATCTGCCTCAAAGCCATGGAGGTGTGGGAGATGACCTACTCCAGCGCAGGGCTGCTGGCTCTGATTATTCACCTGGTAATCAATTATGACGTGCTGTGGAACCGTTCCGGAAAAGAGCTGGTTCCCGCGGTCTTATCCTACCGCAGATATCTGAACGCGGCAGCCGTTTATTATATTTCGGACATCCTGTGGGGCATCCTGTACGAGCGGCAGCTGATCTCGCTGTGCTTCGCGGATACCGCGGTTTACTTTGCCGCCATGGCCTTCACGATTCTTTTCTGGACCCGCTATGTGGTGGAATACCTGAACGAGCGCAATCGTTTTACCGGGATCCTGACCGCGCTGGGAGCGCTGATCTTCGGCTTCCAGATGGTAGTCATGGTCTTCAACTTCTTTTTCCCTGTTCTGTTCTGGTTTGATGAAAACCATCTCTATCACGCCGGACCGGCGCGCTATCTGACCCTGATCATGCAGATCCTGATGTTTGTGATGACGGCTCTGTACGCGATTTCCACCTCTGTCCGGAATAAGGACGCGATGGGACTGCGTTACCGGACCATCGGCCTGTTCAGCGCCGCCATGGCCGGCTTCGCCCTTGCACAGTCATTTTTCCCGCTTCTTCCCATGTACGCGCTTGGGTGTCTTCTGGGCGAATGCGTTCTCCACAGCTTTATTCTTGAAAATGAGAAAGAGGAATACCGGGAAGACCTGGAGGTCCGCCTGCAGGAGAGCATCCTGAAGGGGAATTACTATGATCTTCTGACCGAGCTGCCAGGGATGACCTATTTTTTTGAAATGACCGGGAAAAAGAGGCTTGCTCTTTCTGAGAACGGCACGAAGAGAACGGTTCTGTACTTCAACCTGAGCGGGCTGAAGTTTTACAATCAGAATTACGGTTTCACGGAAGGAGACCGGCTGCTGCGCTCTTTTTCCAGGCTTCTGACCGCGGCTTTCGGAAATGAGAACTGCAGCCGGTTCGGGCAGGATCATTTTGCCGTATTTACGACAAAGGAAGACCCGGAAAGGATACTGACGGATCTGTTCCGGGACTGGAAGGAGCAGGGAAGCGGATACCCTGCGATCCATGTGGGGATCTATCCGGACGATGATCCGGAGGTCCGGATCAGCACGGCCTGTGACTGCGCCAAGATCGCCTGCGACTCGATCCATCGCAGCAATCAGTCTGTATTCCGGTATTTTGACAAGTCCATGTATGTGGCGGCCAGAAAGGAGCAGTATATCATCTCTCATCTGGACCAGGCCATGGCGGAGCACTGGATCAAAGTGTATTATCAGCCGATCGTGCGGGCGGCGAACGGAAAAGTGTGCGACGAAGAAGCGCTTGCCCGGTGGTCTGACCCGGAGCAGGGGATGCTTTCGCCGGCTGATTTCATTCCGATCCTGGAGGATGCCGGCGTGATCTACCGGCTGGATCTGTATGTGGTTGAACAGGTTCTTCAGAAGATCCGCACGACCATGGAGGCGGGCCTCTTTCTGGTTCCGCAGTCCATCAACCTTTCCCGTTCTGACTTTGACAACTGCGATATTGTGGAGGAGATCTGCGAGCGTGTGGACGCGTGCGGATTTCCGCACAGCTGCCTGACGATCGAGATCACGGAGAGCGTCATCGGAAGCGATTTTGAATTCATGAGGGAGCAGATCGGCCGTTTCCGGGAACGCGGCTTTGCTGTCTGGATGGATGACTTCGGAAGCGGATACTCTTCCCTTGATGTGCTGCAGAGCATCCAGGTGGATCTGCTTAAGCTGGATATGCGTTTTATGCAGCAGTTTGAGCATGAGGAGAAGAGCAGGATCATCCTGACGGAACTGATGAAGATGGCGATCGGGCTGGGGATCGATACCGTATGCGAAGGTGTGGAGCGGGAGGATCAGGTGGCGTTTCTCCGGGAGATCGGATGCTCGAAGCTGCAGGGGTATTACTACACCAGGCCGATCCCGCTGGAACAGGTTCTGGAACGGTATGAAAAGGGGATCCAGATCGGCTTCGAGAACCCGGACGAGTCTGATTATTACAATGAGATCGACCGGATCAACCTGTATGATCTGTCGGGCTTCGCCAGGGAGGACGGCGATGGCTTCCGGGATTATTTCAGCTCTGTACCGATGGCAGTCCTGGAGATACAGGAAGGCAGGGTGAGATTCGCGCGCACGAATCCGGTGTTCCGGGAGTATATCGAGCGGTATTATCCCGCCGGAATCTGCGGCCCTGTCTGTTCCTTCGGCGATCTGCCGGAATCTCTGGAACAGTCCTGCGCCGTCCTGTTCCGGAAATGCTGTGAGAACGGAACGAGGGGGATCTTTGACGATCGGACACCCAATGGCGATTTGCTTCACCTGTTTGTCCGCCGGATCGCCAGGAACCCTGTAACCGGAACCGAGGCAGCCCTGGTTGCCGTGCTTGCCGCTTCTTAGAAACCCTGACGGGATCCGCTTTTTCTGAAACGCCCTGGAGTCTGGATGCTCCAGGGCGTTTTGTGCATAATATACAAAATAAAAATCGCATTCATATGGACTTTTACTGATTGACAGGAGGAAAAAGGAGATTAATAATGTGTACAGAGCGAAACGTTTCACTGTGCCGACATTTCGTGAAAATGACTATATTTTTGGGGAGGTTGCCTTGGCAGCTACGATCAAGGATATTAAAGACAGAACGGGTCTTTCCCTGGCCACGATCTCAAAGTATCTGAATGGGGGCAATCTTCTCCCGGAGAACAGGGAGAAGATCGAAAGGGCAATCAAAGAACTCCATTATGAAGTGAATGAAATGGCAAGAGGCCTTGTCACCAGCCAGAGCAGGGTGATCGGCATCGTGGTGTTTAACATCGCGAATGTGTTTACCTGTACGGTTCTCAGATATCTTGGCCAGCGGATCCGTGAGGCGGGATATGCGGCGATGATCTGTGATTCACAGGATGATGAACGCATGGAAGCGGATAACATCCGTTTTCTTCTGGGCAAGAAGGTGGACGGCCTGATCGTGATTCCGGTCGCGCAGACGTCAGAGTTCCTGGATCCTGCTGTCAGAGCGGGGATACCGGTCGTCCTGCTTGACCGTTCTCTTCCGGACCGCAGGTTCGACAGCGTGAAGATCAATAACGCCGAAGCTTCCTATCAGGCGGTTGACCTGCTTTATTCGTATGGCCACCGAAGGATAGCGGTCATCGGATCAGACTCGGAGATCACCGGAAGAGAGCGACTGGAAGGATGCCTCCGGCTGCTTCGGGACAGGAGGACAGAGCTTCCGGACCGTTATCTGAAGCTCGGAAGGCACAGCATGGAACACGGATACGAAAGCATGAAGGAGCTTCTGGCGCTTGCCGATCCGCCTACAGCGGTGTTCCTGGGGAATTTCGAAATCATTCTCGGGGCGGTGATGGCGGTCAATGAGTCGGATCGTTCGTGCCCCGGGGACATCTCTCTGATCGGATTTGACGATCTGATCATATCGAATCTGTCGAATCCCAGACTGACGCTGGTAGTTCAGCCGCTTGAGGGAATCGCGTCCGCTGCAGCGGAGCTGCTCTTCCGGAGACTGGAGCAGGAGAAGACCCTTCCTGCGGATAAGGATGCAGATCAGGATCGGGAAAGGCAGTGTGTGGAACTGGTTCTTCCGGCCCGGATCACAGAAGGAGATTCTGTTGCGCGCCGGATAGAGGAGGGAGGAGATAGGAATGATTGATCCGAAGACAGTACCGACAATGAAGCTGGACGGAGGAAGGATTCCCTGTGTGGGGATGGGCACATTTGGCTCCGACAGGGTCAGCCCGGAGGAAGTGGCCGGAGCAGTGGCAGGGGGGATCCGCGCAGGATACAGGCTGTTCGACTGTGCGGCCTGCTACGGCAACGAGGAGCAGATCGGAAATGTGTTTCGCGCCGCGATGGATGAGGGCATCGTGGAACGCGGGGATCTGTTTCTCATGACCAAGGTCTGGAATGACATGCACCGCGAGGTGGAGAAGTCCTGCCTGAAAAGCATTCATGACCTGCAGTGCGATTATCTTGATATGCTGTTCATTCACTGGCCGTTCCCGAATTACCACGCTCCGTTCTGTGACGTGAACTCGAGAAACCCGGATTCGAGACCATTCTCCGTGGAGGAATTCCTTGACACTTACCGGCAGATCGAGGCGCTGGTTGACAGGGGCCTGGTACGCCACATCGGGATCTCCAATATGACGATCCCGAAACTGGAGGCGGTTCTGGATAAGGTACGGATCAGGCCGGCGGCGTGTGAGTCGGAGATGCATCCGTGCTTCCAGCAGCAGGAGCTTCTGGAGTATCTGAAGGCGCATGACATTCTTCCGATCGGTTACATGCCGCTCGGATCTCCGAGACGCCCTGAGAGAGACATCGAACCGGGAGACGCGGTGGATATGCAGATGCCCGCTCTTGTCGAGATTGCCAGGGCACACAATGTGCATCCCGCGATCATCTGCCTGAAATGGGCTCTGGGCCGCGGCGTTCTTCCGATTCCGTTCTCCGTGCACAATTATGAGGCAAACCTTGAGGCTGCCGTCACCTTCCGGCTGACGGAGGAGGAGATGGCAAAGATCGCAGAGCTGGAGTGCGGAAGCCGGCTGGTGAAGGGACAGGTCTTTCTGTGGGAAGGCGCCCAAAGCTGGCATGACCTGTGGGATGAAGACGGCGTGATCACCGGCTGCAGTGACTGCTGAAAATGAGCGGATCGGAACAGTCGCAGGATTGATGGAGGAAGGAAAGGAACAAAGGAGGACTTATGGAAAACGTAAAGAAGATCATTCCGAAGAGCATGAGAGGCGCTACCCTCCCCGGCAACAGCACCGTGGAGATGAAGGAATTCGAAGTCCCGACCCCCGGGTTCGGACAGGTACTGGTTCAGACGAAGGCAAGTACGATCTGTGGTTCGGATATTCGCGCGATCTACAGAGAACACACCGGAAAAGGCGCGGAAGGCTACATCCCCGGAATGATCGCCGGTCATGAGCCCTGCGGCGTGATTGTTCAGGAGGGTCCCGGCCTGAAGGAGTTCAAGACAGGGGACAGGGTCATTGTCTACCATATTTCCGGCTGCGGCGTCTGCTACAACTGCAGGATGGGATATATGATCGCCTGCTCTAACCCGACCTTCCGCCAGGCATACGGATGGCAGCGGAACGGCGGAATGGCTCCCTATATCCTGTGTGATGAGAAGGATCTGATCCATCTTCCGGATGAGCTGACCTACAAGGACGGCGCGCAGGTGGCATGCGGGTTCGGAACGGTCTATGAAGCGCTGGAGAAGATCGGCGTGAGCGGAAACGATGCCGTCCTGGTGACAGGACTGGGCCCGGTCGGCCTGGCAACCCTGATGCTTGCCAAGGCGATGGGAGCGGATAAGCTGATCGGCGTCGAGATGAATGATTACCGGATCGATCTGGCGAAGAAGCTGGGGCTGGTGGACTATGTGTTCAAGCCATCCGATCATACCGTGCAGGACATTCTGGACGTGACAGGCGGAAAGGGCGTGGAGCGCGCGATTGACTGCTCCGCCAGCGATGCCGGACGCCAGACCTGCGTGAGAGCGTCGAAGGAATGGGCGAGGATCGCGCTGGTCGGCGAGGGCAATACCATGACGCTGAATCCGAGTCCGGATATGATGCATTCCCAGAAGACGATCTATGGTTCCTGGGTAACCTCGACCTGGAGGATGATGGATCTGGTGGACAGGCTGGTGCGCTGGAAGATCCATCCGGGGGATCTGATCACCGATGAATTCCCGATCGAGAAGGCGGATGAGGCATATGCGCTCATGGCCAGCGGGAAATGCGGGAAGGTAGCGGTCGTATATCCTGACTGAGGAGCAAAGGGGTGCCGGAGACATGGGAACTTATCAGATCAGTCCCGCATGGATGGAGTATTATCTGGAGCCGGAACCTGACAGGCGCGCGCAGCTTCTTGCGCGGCTGCCGGATACGGAGCCGGATGACGGCTCGAATTCGTTCCGGAAGCGGCTGTTTGCCCTCCGCTATCTGAACGGGGAGGACACGCAGCCCTCTGTCGACCGGTACCTCTGGCAGTGCGTAAATTTTGTTCAGATTTATGACACCTCCAGGTATTTCAAAAAGAGCGGACGGAGGGAAGCGGAGCAGCTTCTTTCCGGAAACGGATACCTGGAGGCGGTGCGTGCCGGCATCGACGGAGAGCGTGCGGTGTACTGGGAGATTCGGAACGCTGCGGCGAGGTTTTTCAAAACCTGCAGCGGTAAGGAATACAGGAGGGCGCTGTTCGGCCTGCTGAGCCCCGGCAGCGAAGATCAGAAAAAGCAGATGACGCTGGAGGCCTGGAAGATGACGATAGGGCTCGGAGAGCGGCTGGGAATGGCACAGACGCTGGAGCTCTGGACCCGGGCAGTCATGGACGAGCACCGAAGGGCGGATCCGATGGCGGAGGCGCGCATGCAGAAGCTGCTGGCGGAGCGGGGTTAAGGAAACGCTGATCTGATCAGTGTTTTCTCAGGAATCACTGGAACTACAGGAGGGATGGCATTTGAAATCGTTCAAGAATAATCCGATTGTGAAAAAACTGGGATTCAACAGGATCATCCTGTTCTGCATCCTGCTTTTGATGTACGGGGTCTTTTCAATCCTCATCCCGGGATTTGCGGGTATGGCCCGGATCATGAGTATCTTCAATTATGTTTATTTTCTGGGCTTCCTGGCATTGGGAGTTACCTTTGTCATCGCAACGGGCGGGATCGACTTTTCGATCGGACCGGTAATGTTCTGCTGCGCGCTGATGGCCGGCTATTCGATGAACACATACGGTGCGCCTGTCATCGTATCGATCCTGATGAGCATTGCCATCGGCCTGTGCTTCGGTACGTTTAACGGATACCTGGTCGCTTTTGTCGGAGTTCCGCCATTTATTGTATCCATGGCGACGATGAATATTGCCAAGGGTCTCGGATCGGTATTTACCCAGACACAGTCCGTCAGCTGGCCGCAGGGCAATGATCCGTCCGGCAAGGGATGGTTCAGAGGGCTGGTCAAGATAGGAGATATTCCGACGGGCCTGATCCTCTTTGCTGTCGCGGTGGTGATTCTGTTTTTCGTGATGAACAATACGAAAGCCGGCCGTTATATTCTCTGCCTGGGGAGCAACAAAGAGGCCGTGCGCCTGTCGGGCGTAAACGTCCGCAAATGGCAGATGCTGGCATATGTCATCTGCGGAACCATGGCCGGAATCGCCGCGATCTTCTTTGTCAGTGCCTATACGACGGTTCAGCCGGGTCTCGGCGACACCTACAACAATGAAGCAATTGCCTCCTGCGTCATGGGAGGCACATCGATGGCCGGGGGACTTGCGTCCATCGGCGGTACGGTGATCGGCGTGTTTGTGATATCCCTGCTTCAGGAAGGGATCATGGCGATGCGGATGACGAAAGAAGTACAGATGATCATCACCGGCCTCATCGTCATCGTGTTTGTATACGCAGATGTTTCAGCGAGACGCCGCAAGAGCTGACAGAGAGGAGGGAGAAAATGGGTGAAGTGATCCTGCAAATGAAACTGATCGACAAATCCTTCCCCGGTGTCCACGCGCTGGATCATGTCGATTTTTCGCTGAAGCGCGGAGAGGTACATGCGCTGATGGGCGAGAACGGAGCCGGGAAATCCACTCTCATGAAGGTTCTGACCGGCATCTATACGAAGGATTCCGGATCGATCATCTTCGAGGGAAAGGAAGTCGAATTCCACAATACGCATCACGCGCAGGAGGCGGGAATCGTCATCGTCCATCAGGAACTCAATATGATAGGCGACCTCACCGTGGCGCAGAACATTTTCATCGGACGTGAATTCAAGAAGGGATTCATGATCGATGACCGGAAAATGATCGAGGAATCGAAGAAACTGTTCAATGAACTTCACATCGATATCGATCCCAGAGCCAGGATGAGTGACCTGACTGTCGGGAAACAGCAGATGTGCGAGATCGCAAAGGCGATTTCCCACAAGGCGAAGGTGATTATCTTTGATGAACCGTCTGCCGCGCTTACGGAAAAGGAGATTGAAGATCTCTTTGCGATCATACGCGATCTGAGAAAGCAGAATCTCGGCATCATCTACATTTCTCACCGGATGGATGAGATCAAGGTCATAACGGACCGGGTCACGGTCATGCGTGACGGTTCTTACGTCGGGACGCTGATCACAAATGACTGCACAAAGGAAGACATCATCAACATGATGGTCGGCCGCGTAATCTATGAAGAACCGAAGACACACAGTATGGTTCCGAAAGACGCGCCTGTTGTGCTGAAGGTGGAACACCTGAATGCAGGGAAGATGGTGCAGGATGTGAGCTTTGAGCTGCGGAAGGGCGAGATTCTTGGCTTCTCCGGACTGATGGGCGCGGGCAGAACCGAAACCGCCAGGGCGCTGTTCGGAGCGGATCCCAAGCAGGGAGGCAGCATCTATATCAACGGAGAGAAGGTGACGATCAATTCGCCGGAGGACGCCGTAAGGCATGGAATCGGTTATCTTTCCGAGGACCGCAAGCGGTTCGGAATCGTGGTGCAGAAGACCATCACGGAGAACTCCACCCTTGCAGCGCTGGAGAACTATATGGCCGGCCTCTTCATAAACAAGTCCGCGGAAAAGGATGTTACGGTACGGTATATCAGGGAACTGGACACCAAAACGCCCGGCCCGGAGCAGCTGGTGGTGAATCTCTCCGGAGGAAACCAGCAAAAGGTTGTTATCGCGAAATGGCTGGTCCGCAACTGCGATATCCTGATCTTTGATGAACCTACAAGGGGAATCGACGTCGGCGCGAAGAATGAGATCTATAAGCTGATGAACCGGCTTGCCTCAGAGGGCAAATCCATCATCATGATCTCTTCGGAGATGACGGAGATCCTCCGGATGAGTGACCGTATCATCGTCATGTGCGAAGGAAGGAAAACGGGCGAGATCGCAATTGAGGAAGCGACGCAGGAAGCGATCATGGATAAGGCGACGCGTGATATCAAGTGAGGGGGAAAAAGGATATGACGAAGAAAAAGATGGTTATTTCCCAGGAAGTCATCGTCGCGATCGTTCTCGTCGCACTGTATCTGATCTTCCGGCTGATCAGCTCTGATTTTGGGAAATATACGACTTTCCTGAGCATGATGGATATTTCCTATTACTATGTGCTGATGGCGATCGGAGTGGCATTTCCGCTGATAACGGGCGGTGTGGATCTCTCGATCGGGACAGGAATGATCTGTTACGCGCTGGCAGGGGGCTATCTGATCCGTGCCTATCACTGTCCGACGGGGCTGGCGATCCTCATCTCTGTTCTTTTCGGAGTTCTGATCGGCCTTGCCAATGGCGTCCTGATCTCTGTCATGGGACTGCCGCCATTCCTGGCAACGCTTTGTACCTGTATGATCACGAGAGGACTGGGGTCTGTTGTGACAGGTTCCTTCGCCGTCCCGTGGCCGACCGCAAAGCAGGAGAATGGCTGGTTTCACTCGATCTTTAAGATCACGCTGGAAAATAAGACCAAACTGCCGCTGGGGCTTATCTGGATCATCCTGCTGATGCTGATCATGCAGTTTGTCCTGGCCCATACAAGGTTCGGGCGGTATACGATCGCGATCGGCTCCAACAAGGAGGCCGCCATTCTGTCCGGAATCAATGTGAAATTGTACCACGTGCTGGTATATGTGGTGAGCGGCCTGTTTGCGGGACTTGCGGCGATTGCCTACGCGGCCGTGATCAAGACGGTGCAGCCGGGCACCGGTGCGGGAATGGAGCTGGACGCGATCGGCGGCGCGATTGTCGGCGGGGTGTCCGCATCAGGAGGCTATGGAACCATCTATGGAACGGTGATCGGGGCCTACGTCATCATCTTCCTCAAACAGGGGCTTCCCTACATCGGATTCAATGCAAACATGCAGCAGATCATCACAGGATTTGTTCTGATCGGCGCGGTCACGATCGATATCATTAAGAGGAAAGTGATCAAATAATCTGTACACAACCCTCACCGAGAGGGTTTTATGGAATCCGTTCGGGAGAATGGTTCCGCAAGCTCATTCAAAAGGAGGAAAAGAGAATGAACAAAAAGGTATTGGCAATGATGATGGGTGCAGTGATGGCAGCTGGTCTGGTTTCCGCTCCGGCGTTCGCGGCAGAGAATCTTTCTGACACGACGGAAGGTATCGCGCAGTTCGAGGGACTGACTGCGGATGATGCATATGATTTCCAGATCGTCGTGAAATCCTTCCAGTCCACCTACTGGCAGGCAGCTCTGCAGGGCATGGATCAGGCTGCGGAAGAACTGGGAGTCACTTACTCTGCGCAGGGTCCTGCTTCCGAGTCGGATATCGCAGATCAGGTCAATATGCTGAACAGTGCCATCAATGGCAAACCGGCAGGCGTAGGCCTCGCAGCCTGCGATACCTCATCGGTTCTTGAATCCCTGCAGACTGCGGTAGATGCCGGAGTTCCGATTGTCGCATTCGACACCGGCATCGAGGGAGCGCCGGAAGGCTCTGTGGTGTGCACGGTCGTTACGGATAACACGGCAGCGGGTCAGGTTGCGGCTGAGAATCTTTATGAGGCAGTAAAGGATCAGATCGGTGACGAACCTGTTCGGATCGGTGAGATCAACCAGGATAACTATGCGCTGAATATTCAGCAGCGCGGCCTTGGCTTCATCAACAAGCTGATCGAGCTTGCCGCTGAAGACGGCTATACTGTATCGGTGGAAGGAAATGAGTTCTATGTTGACGCGGCGGAAGGCGCTGTGGAAGGCGACGCAGACATCATCCTCGAAGTTCGCGTACCGGCTCAGACCACGGTTGACCTTTGCTCTACCGAAGCGGGAACCATTCTGGATAAGGAAGACACCATTGCGGTATTCGGCTCCAACCAGACCGCGGCAGAGGGACTCCTTGTTGCCAATGACAACCGCGAGGTTCTCGGCGATACGGTTGTTGGCGTAGGCTTTGACGCCGGCACCTCGATCAAGGCTGCTGTCGAAGACGGAACCTTCCTTGGCGCTGTTACGCAGTCTCCGCTGATGATGGGTTACTACTGCATCTATGCATTGACCGCAGCTGCGAACGGACAGGAACTGATCGATGTCCCGACCGATGGCTACTGGTACAATGCGGAGAATATGGATGACGAGAGCATCGCTCCGAACCTGTATGACTGATCAGCCTGATACTTATAATAGAAGCAGGATCCGGCATTCCTGCGGCGGGAGACCTGTCCGGTTTGAGCCGCAGGAGATGACAGCAAAAAGATGAGAAATGATGGCAGGGGTATCGGATCGGCCACGCAGGCCGTCCGGTATACCCTGCATCTTCAGATTTATTGATGGAATAAGGATGGAGGAAAAAATGGCAGATACCAGAAAACTGATCGGAGGCCGTCCGGTAATCGGCATCCGTCCGGTAATCGACGGGCGCAAAGGCCCTCTTGATGTCCGGGGATCGTTGGAAGAGCAGACAATGGGGATGGCACGGAAGGCGAAAAAACTGTATGAAGAGAATCTTCGCTATTCGGACGGAACTCCTGTCCGGGTCGTAATCGCGGATACCACGATCGGCCGGGTGCGTGAGAGCGCGGCGTGCGCGGAACAGTTTAAGAAGGAAGGTGTGGATATCACGCTGACCGTCACTCCGTGCTGGTGCTACGGATCCGAGACCATGGATATGGATCCGTCAACCATCAAAGGGGTCTGGGGGCTGAACGCGACAGAACGTCCCGGCGCGGTATATCTTGCGTCTGTTCTTGCCACACATGCGCAGAAAGGACTTCCGGCATTCGGGATGTACGGGCATGAAGTACAGGAAGCGGATGCGGAAGAGATTCCGGAAGATGTGACAGAGATGCTGCTCCGCTTCGGCCGCGCGGCAGTGGCGGTCGCTTCCCTCAGGGGAACTTCCTATCTCCAGATCGGATCGGTGACCATGGGAATCGGCGGTTCCATCATCGATCAGGACTTTATCGAAGCCTATCTCGGCATGCGGGTGGAGTCCGTTGACGAGGTGGAGGTGATCCGCAGGATGACCGAAGGGATCTATGATGAGGAGGAATACCAGAGAGCCCTTGCATGGACGAAGGAGAGATGCAAAGAGTGCTTTGACAAGAACCCGGACTGGATCCAGAAGAGCCGGGAGGTGAAGGATGAACAGTGGGAGTTCACGGTCAGGATGTACGTGATCATCAAGGACCTGATGCGCGGCAATGAGAAGCTCGCGGAGAAGTTCCCGGAGGAAGCGCTGGGACACAATGCGATCGCGGGCGGCTTCCAGGGGCAGCGCCAGTGGACCGATTTTTATCCGAACTGTGATTATCCGGAGGCATTCCTTGCCACCTCTTTTGATTATGACGGTGCGAGGGAGCCTTATGTACTGGCGACGGAAAATGACGTGCTGAACGGCCTGTGCATGCTGTTCCAGAAACAGCTGACCGGCAGGGCTCCCATGTTCTCTGACGTCCGTACCTATTGGAGCGGCGATTCCGTGAAGCGTGTCACCGGATATGAGATCGAAGGCCATGCAAAGGACGCGGACGGCTTCATCCACCTGATCAACTCCGGCGCGTCTGCCCTGGACTTCTCCGGTGTATGCACCGATCAGAACGGGCAGGCAGTCTGCAAACAGTGGTGGGACGTGACGCAGGAGGATATCCGGAAGATGACGGAGGCCACGGAGTGGGCTCCCGCGGACAATGGATATTTCCGCGGCGGCGGGTATTCCTCGCGCTTTGTGACGAAGGCGGAGATGCCGGTGACGATGATGCGGCTGAACCTGGTGAAAGGCCTCGGACCGGTCTTTCAGATCGCGGAGGGATGGACGGTATGCCTTCCCGATGAGGTGACGGATACGCTCTGGAAGAGAACAGACTATACCTGGCCGTGCACATGGTTTGCGCCGCGCTGCGACCACAGGGAAGGAAGTCCGTTCCAGAGTGCGTACCACATGATGCGTGCGTGGGGGGCGAACCACGGATCCTCTGTTTACGGACACGTGGGGGCGGATCTGATCACGATGGCGTCCATGCTCCGGATCCCTGTGTGCATGCACAATGTGCCGGAGGAGAAGATCTACCGTCCGGCCGCGTGGGGTGCGTTCGGAATGGATAAGGAAGGCGCGGACTATCGTGCATGCGCCACGTTCGGGCCGATGTACAAGGCGTATTGAGACATCAGCCGCTTTGCGAAAACCGATTTTTTCAGCTGCGTAACAAGGAGGGTTGAAACATGCTAAAGAATATACCGCCGATCATTTCACCGGAACTGCTGTCGGTCCTGAATGAGATGGGACACGGCGACAGGATCTGCATCGGGGACGGAAACTTCCCCGGCGCGTCCATGGCCGATGCGCAGGGAGCGATCCTGCTGCGCGCGGACGGACATGGCGTTCCGGAGCTTCTGGACGCGATTCTTCAGCTGATCCCGCTGGATGAATATGTGGAGACGCCGGCAATGATCATGGAAGTCACCCCGCAGGATGCCGGGATGAAGGTGCCGATTATTGACGAGTATAAAAAGATCGTCGCGAAATACGATGACCGGGGCGCTTCGGCCTTTGGCTCTTACGAGCGGTTTGAATTCTACGAGCAGGCGAAGAAATGCTATTGTATCCTGCAGTCCGGCGAGACGGCAGTCTATGCGAATATCATTCTGCAGAAGGGTGTTGTAAAACAGGAGAAACCGACATGTTAATGAAAACGGCCAGGGAGCAGATCGTCGAATATGGAAACAGAATGGCAGCGGACGGGCTGACGCTCGGAACCGCGGGAAACATCAGTGTCTACGATCCCGGCCTTCACTGTATGGCCATCAGTCCGTCCGGCATTCCGTATGAAGATACCCGCCCTGAGGATATCGTGATTCTGGATCTGGACGGGAACAGGGTCGAGGGAGACAGAAAGCCTTCCAGCGAGTACCTGCTTCACAGTGCATTTTACAGGGAAGACTTCGGCGTGCAGGCTGTCGTGCATACACATTCCATGTACTGCACGATCCTTGCATGCATGGGGGAGCCGCTGCGCGCAGTCCACTATGCGATCGCCGAGGCAGGGACCGGCGAGATCCCGCTGGTACCGTACCATACCTTTGGCACGCCGGAGCTGGCGGAAGCGGCCGCTGCGGCACTGCGGAAGAAAAGCAGGGGCCTGATCCTCGCCAACCATGGCATGTGCGCGGGCGGCAGTACGCTGAAGAGTGCGTATGGCCTGGCGCTGACCATGGAATGGTGTGCCCGGGTGCAGCTTGGATGCCTGTCGGCCGGGAAGATGAATGTTCTTACCGACGAGCAGATGGCAGAGGCGATGGAACACTACAAGACGTACGGCCAGGTACGAAAAGGCGGAGCCGGCCCCATGGGATATAATGGGTGAGGAACTGCTTCAGGGCAATACCGTCCGGTGTTCATCCGGACGGTATTGCTCTGTTCCGGCAGGCGCGGAAGCTTGGGAAATTGTTTTCAGGGAGGAGGAATATGGGAAATTATTATCTGGCTGTTGATCTTGGCGCATCCGGCGGACGCCTGATCGGCGGATACCTGAAAGACGGCCGTCTGATGCTGGAAGAGATTCACCGCTTTGAAAATGGCATGATCCGGCGGGGCGGATCTTACTGCTGGGACTATAACCGTATCTTTTCAGAGATCCTGGAGGGCATGAAGAAATGCGCTCAAAAAGGGCTTTCTCCTGTCAGTATGGGGATCGATACCTGGGGCGTGGACTATGTCCTGACGGACCGGGACGGAAAGGTGATCGGGGAAACCTACGGGTATCGTGACAGCCGGACGGAGGGGATGGACAGGAAGCTGGAGGAGATCCTGACGCCGGAGGAGCTGTATGAAAGAACCGGTATCCTGAAGGCATCGTACAATACCATCTATCAGCTGATGGCGGACCGGCTTCAGCGTCCTCAGGTGCTTGACGGAGCGCATAGCCTGCTGATGGTGCCGGATTACCTGAACTACCTTCTGACCGGTATCCGGAGATGTGAGTATACGGAAGCATCGACAACACAGCTGCTTCGGTGTGGGGAGAAGGAGTGGGATCTGGAACTGGCCCGCATGCTCGGATATCCCGAGCGGATCTTCCTGCCTGTTGTGGCGCCGGGCACCAGGATCGGCGCGGTAAAGGAGGAAATCGCGGAGCTTACAGGCTGCAGACCTGCCGTGACAGCGGTTGCATCCCATGATACGGCCTCCGCCATCGCGGCGATTCCGGAGGAGGGCGAATTCATCTATATCAGCTCCGGGACATGGTCCTTGATGGGAACGCTTCTGGACGCGCCGATCTGCACTGCGCAGAGCCGGGAGGCAAATTTCACGAATGAAGGAGGCTTCGGGGATAAGATCTGCTTCCATAAAAACCTGATGGGTCTGTGGATGATCCAGAGTATCCGGAAGGAAGACGGAAGAGGGCTGGACTATGGAA
Source organism: uncultured Lachnospiraceae bacterium (assembly GCA_905236545.1). GTDB lineage: Bacteria > Bacillota > Clostridia > Lachnospirales > Lachnospiraceae > Porcincola. The sequence goes on along the minus strand of CAJOQO010000120.1, from coordinate 547 downwards.
CGATCTGTTCGATGGCGGAGGCATGCGAAGACTTTCCATCCAGGGTAGATGTAAACCATGAGCGGTTCCTTGCGCCTGAGAGCATGACCGGGGAGATCCGCGCTTTCTGCCGGGAGAGCGGACAGCAGGTTCCGGAAACGATGGGGGAACTGGCAGGTGTGGTTTACCACAGCCTTGCGGAGAGCTATGCACAGACCGCTGAGCAGCTGGAGAAACTGACACGGAAAACCTACGACAGGGTTCTGATCGTGGGCGGAGGCTCCAGCGCCGGATATCTGAACCGTCTGACGGAAAAAGCCCTGAAGAGACAGGTCCGGACGGGCCTGAAGGAAGCGACCGCTGCCGGGAACATTCTGGTTCAGATGGTCGCGGAGGGAGAAGTCCCGTCCTATGAGGAAGGAAAGCAGATGATAGAGCTGTAGTGCGCCCCGGCCTTGTGCGATGCCTGCCGCAGGCCGCCCCCTGAGCACCACGAGACGGCCACAGGGGTTCCTGAGCGGCAGACTTTCGGGGGTCGGAGCGAAGGAACCCCTGTGGCTGCCGACTG
>CAJOQO010000119.1 GCA_905236545.1 uncultured Lachnospiraceae bacterium | reverse complement strand
CTTGGAAAAGTCAGTAAATTCAAGGCTTTGGAGGGTTATGGAGGGTTATGGAAAAGAAGATTTGCATACTTTTCGTTTGCCACGGCAACATCTGCCGCTCGCCGATGGCTGAATTCGTCATGAAAGATCTTGTCAGGAAAGCACATCTCGAGGATCAGTTTGAGATTGCCTCTGCCGCCACCAGCACAGAAGAAATCTGGGGCGGGCGGGGCAATCCTGTCTATCCTCCTGCCAGAGCGAAACTCAGAGAGCATGGGATCGATCCCGGCGGCAAGCGCGCCTGCAGAACGACGCGCGGCGATTATGAGTACTACGATTATCTGATCGGGATGGATTCTGCAAATGTCCGCAATATGAAGAGGATCTATGGCGGCGATCCGGACGGCAAAGTATCGCTGCTTCTTGACTATTGCGGGAGAACCGGACAGGAAGTCGCGGATCCGTGGTATACGGATGATTTTGACGCGACCTGGAGGGATGTGACACAGGGGTGTGCGGCGCTGCTCGAGTGTCTGGAGCGGGAGCATAAGGTTTACTGAGCGTGGTGGACGGCCGGAAGCTCCCACATAAAAAACTTAGGAGCTGTTCCTTAGCGGAGATTTAGCGGAGCAGGCAGGAACAGTACCTTTCAGGGCATGACAAACACAGTCAGGGAGGGTATAATTGGCTCTGGCTGTGTTTCTTGCTGTGCGGCGAAGGATCGATCCGCCTCTAAGCCGGATTGCGCCGGATGCGGAGCACTGGTCTGGAGGGCAGGAAGCCGCCGGGATGCGGAGTACTGGCGGGGGACAGAATGCCGCCGGTAAACGGCGGCGGAATGGAGATTGATATGAAGTATGGGGATCCGGGGCTGAAATCCTTCTACCTGCTTGAGATTCTGACACAACGTACGGATGAATCACATCCCCTGAGCACACCGCAGCTGGCACAGATCCTGGAGAATGAATACCAGATCAGCCTTAACCGGGCTACGATCTATTCTGAGATCCGCAAGATCACGGATGCCGGCGTGGACATTGTCCGGAGCGAGGGACGGCCGTCCGGATATTACATATGCGCCAGAAAGTTTGAGCTGGCTGAACTGAAGCTTCTGGTGGACGCGGTACAGTCTTCGAAGTTTATCACACAGAAGAAGTCGGAAGTGCTTATACATAAGCTGGAGTCCCTGTGCAGCTGTCACGAAGCCAGGCAGCTCGGCAGCCAGGTAACGGTCTATAACAGGCCGAAGACGGCGAACGAAACCATCTATTACAATGTGGATATGATCCACAACGCGATCTTTCAGAACCACCAGATTACTTACCAGTATGCCGAGTGGACGATGAAGAAAACGACCGTATTGAAGAGGGACGGAGCATTTTACAATGTGAGTCCGCTGCACCTGATCTGGGATGATGAGAACTATTACCTGATCGCGTTTGATGAGATTTCGCGAAGTGTCCGTCATTACAGAGTCGATAAGATGCGGAACATGACGATCCAGGAAGATGTACGCAGCCCGGAGGCTCTGGAAGAAAAGGTTGACATCGCGGCGTTCTCGAGGAAAACCTTCGGTATGTTCAGCGGCCTGGATGAGAAGGTACAGCTTCAGGGTACCCGGGAGCTGGCAGGCGCGGTGCTGGACCGGTTTGGCACCGATATCTGGATGCGTCCGCTGAATGAGAATGCTTTTTCAGCTCAGGTGACGGTTGCTGTGAGCAAGCATTTTTTTGGCTGGGTGACAGCGATCGGACCGGGGCTTAAGATAACCGGTCCTCCTGAGGTAAAGGATGCGTACAGGGCTTATCTGGACAGAATACTGAAAGAGATGGAACCGCAGGAACAGCCGCTGCAGGGCGTATGAAGGAGATGGAACCGCAGGAACAGTTGTTACTGGATCGTACGAAAGGGATAGAATGATATGAGAAATGTCACGCTGGGGAAAACTGGTATTACAGTTCCGCAGAATGCGTTCGGAGCGCTTCCGATTCAGCGGATCTCAACAGACGCGGCGGTGCGCCTTCTGAGAGAGGCTTATGAGGGCGGGATGCGGCTTTTCGATTCGGCAAGAATCTATTCGGACAGTGAAGAGAAGGTCGGACTTGCATTTGAAGGAATTCGTGATAAGGTATATATCACGACGAAAACCGGCGCGAAGAATGCAGAAGACTTCCGGAAGGATCTGGATACTTCGCTGAAGATGCTCCGCACAGACTATATTGATGTTTATCAGTTTCATCTTGCTCCTCGCTGCTTTGCTCCCGGCGATGAGAGTGGTCTGTATGAATGCATGCTTGAAGCAAAGAAGGCGGGAAAGATCAGGCATATCGGAATCACGGCTCATCTGATACAGGTTGCGATGGAAGCGGCCCGGTCCGGTCTGTATGAGACGGTACAGTTCCCGTTCAGTTACCTGGCTTCTGAACAGGAGCTGGAACTGGTCAGGACATGTGCCGCGAACGATGTCGGGTTCCTGGCGATGAAAGGGCTGGCAGGCGGTCTGATTACAAGATCCGGGGCCGCCATGGCATTCATGGACTCCCAGCCGAATGTCGTCCCGCTCTGGGGGATTCAGAGAGAGGCGGAACTGAAGGAGTGGCTGTCTTACTTCACAGAAACACCGTCATTGGACGATGGGCTGCGGGAGTTTATCGCGCAGGAGAGGAAATCTCTCGCAGGAGATTTCTGCCGCGGCTGCGGTTATTGTATGCCATGTCCTTCCGGAATTCTGATTAACAGTTGTGCCCGCATGTCCCTGATGCTGCGCCGGGCACCGTCTCAGGACTGGCTGACAGAGTACTGGCAGGAGGAGATGAAAAAGACGGAGAACTGTATCGGGTGCAGGCAGTGCACAAAGAAGTGCCCCTACAGCCTGGATACGCCGAAACTGCTGAAGAAGAACTACGAGGACTATCGGAAGGTGCTTTCCGGAGAGACAAAGGTCTGAAAAGCGCATTCCGTGAACCGAAAACAGAATTGACATAAAGGAGAATCATAAAGTGGCAATTAATCCGTTAAAGCTTTTGAAGATGAAAGACAGACTGACAACATTCAGGGAAGAGCATCCGAAGGTATTCCCGTTTTTTCACGCGATGAAGGAAACAGGGATACAACCGGGTTCCATCATAGAATTGAAGATCATCGATACGGATGGAAAAGAACATGTGACGAATATCCGGGTAACGGATAATGATGTTGAAACACTGAGTATCCTCGGCCAGATGGATAAGGAGAATGAAAAAGACAAGGTCGATTGAGCGGGAAGCTGCAACCGATGAGACAGTGGAGAAATGAAGACGGATCATGCCTGCCGGAGGATGGGAGCTGATCCGTGCGTTTTGTGTGACCTGGAGGAAAGGGAATGTCCCGGGCTCGAGAAAACAAGATGGGCGTAATGCCCGTCAAACGGCTGATCCTGTCTATGTCGCTGCCGATGATGGTGTCCATGCTCGTGCAGGCGCTGTACAACATTGTAGACAGTATCTTTGTATCACAGATTAATGAACAGGCCCTGACGGCGGTATCCCTTGCGTTTCCGCTTCAGAGCCTCATGATCGCGGTGGGTTCCGGAACAGGAGTCGGCATCAATGCGCTTTTGTCCCGTTCTCTTGGGGAGAAGCGGTATGACAGGGCGGATGAGGCGGCGAACAACGGCCTTCTGCTGATGGGACTTTCTTCGATCGGCTTTGTTCTGATGGGACTCTTTGTGTCGGAACCTTTTTTCCGCACGCAGACGGAAAATGAGATGATCATCCGATATGGATCGTCTTATCTCAGCATCGTATCGTGCCTGTCCTTTGGCCTGATGTTCCAGATGACGTTTGAGCGTCTTCTGCAGTCGACAGGACAGACGATCTTTTCCATGATCTCCCAGATGACCGGTGCGATCATCAACATTATCTTTGACCCGATCCTGATCTTCGGCCTCATCGGTTTTCCGAAGATGGGAGTCGCCGGCGCTGCGTACGCGACGGTGCTCGGACAGTGTATTGCCGCCGTGTGCGGGCTGGTTCTGAATAAAAAGAAGAACAAAGAGATCCATATCAGTCTGGCCGGCGTTTTTCATCCTTCCGCGGATGTGATCGGGAAGATCTACTATGTCGGGGTGCCTTCCATCCTGATGATGTCCATCGGCTCCGTCATGAGCTATCTGATGAACAGGATCCTGGTGGGCTTTTCAGAGACGGCAGCAGCGGTGTTCGGCGTCTATTTTAAGCTGCAGAGCTTCTTCTTCATGCCGATCTTCGGGCTGAACAATGGCCTGATCCCGGTGCTCGCATATAATTACGGAGCGAAAAGGAAAAGCAGGATCGATGAGGCGCTTCGCTTCTCCTTTATCCTGGCGTTTTGCATTCTGAGCATCGGAACCCTGTGCTTTGAACTGTTCCCCAGGCAGCTGCTTGGGATGTTCAATGCTTCGGAGAGCATGACACAGATGGGTGTGGTTGCGATGCGCAAGATCGGGCTGCATTTCCCGCTCGCGGCTTGCGGCATCATCCTGGGATCGGTGTTTCAGGCGTTCGCGAAGAGCTATTACTCCCTGATCGTATCTGTGATGAGACAGCTGGCTGTCCTGATTCCGGCGGCATGGGTTCTTGCCAGGATTACCGGGGATGTGAATCAGGTCTGGTGGTGCTTTCTGATTGCGGAGGTAGTCTCCGCGGTAATCTCCGTGATTTTCTTCCGGAAGGTTTACAGAGATGTCGTGGAACCGCTCGACGGGAGTGATTCCCGCCCGATCCCGTAACCGCCGGCTGATGAGCAAAATGCGCATGCCCGGACAGCTGCATGAGCGTGATGTGTGGGCATTGCGAATCAGGGGTGGAGCCGGACCGCTTTGTCGGTTCAGCCGTACAGACGGATAATTTTTGTGACAATCACTAGAATCATGACGAAACAACCGGAGCAGACAGCCCCGGTTGTTTTCTTTGTTTGTAACATCCTCCAAAAATTTTTTTCGCCGTGCTGTTTGTCGTGCCTCGCGGGAAAGGCTGTGCTATACCGACATCAGGAAATGTGCAGCCCGATGAACAGGAGGATGATATGAGAAGGCAGCGTGCTGTCATAACGGTTTTTTTCTGTCTGCTGAGTGTTGTATTTATCTCGTTTTGCTTTGCCGTCGTTGAGGCTGTCCGCTTTTCGGGCGCGCGTGCCCAATGTGCGAATGCCACATCGCTCGGCCTGTGGTCTGTCTTCTCGGAATATGAAAACAGGCTGCTGGAAGACTATGGACTGTTCGCAGTGGATGCTGCGTACGGGGAAAAACTGATCTCGAAAGAGAAGCTTACGGATAAGCTCCGTATCTATGTCAGGGAGAATGAGAACGTTACGGCTGAACTGAGCGGGAAACTGCCGGGCCTGCTCCTGGATCCCTGGAAGGCTGCTTCGGGGGACGTCAAGGTTGACCAGTACGCGCTTCTTTCGGACTGTGGCGGGGACTACTACTATCAGCAGGCGGTTGAATATATGCTGAAAACCGCCTGGGCAGACGCGGTCGGAAAATTGAAGGATGCCTATCAGGATGCGCAGGGCATGCGCCAGGTGGAAAGTGAGTACGAAGACAGCCGCAAGACGTCAGGTGAGGATCAGAAGCAGGTTGCTGCCGGTGTGAAAGAGGCGCGGGAGGAACTGACGACGATGACGGAGGTTGCGGAGGACGGTTCGGTATCGGTCGTTAAGGATCCGGAGGCGGAGAAGAGGGTCAGGAAGGCAGAGGAGGAGGGAAAGAAAAAGGATCCGAGGCCGCAGCTGGACGATCTGAAGAGCGGAGATATCCTGAAGCTGGTATGCGGCAGCATCAGGCTTTCGAAAAAGAAGCTGAACAGCAAGGACCTTCTGTCAAAGAGAAGGGCAAACAGGGGAGTCCTGAGCCTGGACCGGCCGCACGGCGGAGGAATCGACGATCTGCTGTTCCGGGAGTATCTGCTGGATCATTTTCGCAATTTCAAGGATAAGCCCGGGGAAGATGTGATCCTGTATCAGACGGAATACCTGATCGGCGGAAAATATACGGACCGGGACAATCTGAGAAAGACTGTAAGAAGCATGCTTTATCTGCGTGAGGGCTTCAACTACGCGTTCCTGGTGACAAATGCGGCGCGCAATCAGGAAGCTACGGGTCTCGCGACATTAATTATCGGCTGGACAGGACGGCCTTATCTGGTTGCGGCGGTCAAGCATGCACTTCTTCTGGAGTGGGCGTATGGGGAGAGCCTGTTCGATGTGAGGATCCTTCTTCACGGCGGACGTGTTCCGCTGAAAAAGGGAGAGACTGACTGGCACGTTCCTCTGAGCAGTCTGCTCAGGCTGAAGAAGCAGCTGAAGAAGGCGGACGGAGTCGCGAAGGGTGGGACAACGGGCCTGGACTATGAGGATTATCTGCGGCTGATGCTGCATCTGACAGGGATGGCGAATCTGAAAAAAAGATCCCTTGACCTGGTCGAAGTGAATATGCGGACGGTGTGCGGATGCCCGGAATTCAGGGCGGATAACTGTGTGATCGGAATGACGGCAAAGATTCAGTGGAGCATTCCTTCTATAATGGGAAGGGTTCCCGCAGCCCTGCTCGGGACCGGAAACCCTTCCACTGATATTTCGATTGAAGGCGGATTCGCCTACCGGTGAATGCTGCCGGTGAATGAGATTATTTCTTTTCTTCCTTCGCCCACATATCGTCTGCGAACGGTGTCCAGGCGTGCGCGTAATCTACGCACTTATCACACAGATGCTCCGCGGTCTCGGGAGACTGCAGATCCGTGGAACGGGCGCCCGTCTGGGCAATGATCTTCGGAAGAATATCCGGATTCTCCAGCATCGGGCAGGGACGGTACATATTGTCATTGAACGGCTGACCGTCATGATAAGCCATGAACAGCGGGCTGCGCAGCACTTCGAGGAGTGACTTTTCACGGATGTTGGAGTCTGAGTAATGGATGAACACACAGGGATCCACATCGCCGTTTGCGTTGATATGAAGATATCTGCGTCCTCCCGCGATGCATCCTCCGACATACTTTCCGTCGTTCTGGAAGTCCATAATGAACAGAGAGTTATTGTGACGGAATTCATTGATCCGGTTGTAAACCTCGATTCTCTGTTCAGGTGTCGGAAGCAGGGTAACATCCGCGTCATTTCCGACCGGCATGTAATGGAAGTACCAGATGAAAAACGTGCCAAGCCTGATCAGCTCGTTCAGGAATTCCGTCGAGGTGATGGAATCATAGTTCTCTCTGGTGTAGCAGGCGGAGATGCCATAGAACAGCTTCCTTTCGTGAAGCCTTTCAAGGGTATCCATGACGCGCTTGTAAACGCCTTCGCCGCGGCGGCTGTCTGTAGCATTCTCGAAGCCTTCCAGGGAGATGGCCGGAACAAAGTTCTTTACACGAAGCATATCATCGGCGAATTCGTCGTCGATCAGCGTACCGTTGGTGAAGCAAAGGAAGATGCAGTCACTGTGCTTTTCACACAGACGGATGATATCCTTCTTACGAACCATGGGTTCGCCGCCGGTGTAGATATACATGTAGATACCGAGCTCTTTTCCCTGGCGGATGATGTCATCAATCTCTTCGTAGGTGAGATTCAGCTTGCTGCCGTATTCAGCGGCCCAGCAGCCCGTGCAGTGAAGATTGCACGCGGAGGTGGGATCCAGAAGAATTGCCCACGGGATGTTGCAGTTATACTTATTGCGGAGTTCTTCCTGAATCTTCCATCCCTTCAGGTTCACGTTAAAGAAGAAATTGTTGATGATGGTTTTGGCAACATCACGTTCGATATCAAACAGAACATGCCTGACATAAGGATAGTAGGCGTGATTCGGATCCTGAATCGCGTCCTTGATGGTCTGAATCTGGCTGGGGAAACGGCCGCCGGAAAACTTATCGACGGCTTCCATAACCTTCATCATGTTTTTTTCCGGATCCTTATAGACAAAATTTACTGCCTGGCTGAGTCCGAATTTTCCAAGTCCTTGTAATATGTTCATATTTTCCTTCTCCGTAAGTAACAGTATAGTTCTTGATCATCTGATGATCTACCGAAACATCTTAATTCAGAAAATTAATCCGCGCAACTAAAAGTTCGCGCGGCATAAACAAAAAGCATCGATTGTATTCTATTCTACAGCTTTTCCGATCATTTGTCCCATACGGACCGGCACTTCCTTTTTGCGGATCAGTTCGTCGGGAATCCGCAGCCTGCCTTCCTGTACGAGCAGAATCACGGTGGATCCGCCATATTGGAAGAATCCTTTCTCCTGCCCGCGTTTTACCGTGGGGGGCGCGGGAAGGTTGCAGATCCGTCCGACCAGCATGGCTCCCACCTCCATCTGGAGAATGGTACCGAATCCTCCGGTCCGGAGAAGACAGTACTCCCGCGTATTCTGCACGAATACGGGAACCGCTTCCAGGGCAGCCGGGCGAACCGTGTGATAGATGCCGGGGATCCGGACCTCGCGGCTTCTGCGGCCGTGATCGGGATAACAGTAACGGTGATAATGATCGACACACAGGCGGAAGACCATACAGTACCCGCCATCGAATCGCTTCGCGAGAGACGGATTCCCGAGCAGCGAGGATATGGTATAGCAGGACTGTTTGACAGGGATCACAAGGCCGGACGAGATGGGATACACGCTGAGGAGACCATCGCAGGGCGAAACGAGGTGGCCGGGATCCGGGTCGACGGGGCGAAGCTCCGGACGGATCTTCCTGCAGAAGAAATCATTGAAGCTGTGATAGGAGGCATCCTCGTATTCTTCCATCCGGATGCGATTCGAAGAAACAAATCCGGGGATCAGGATTCTGGATACGGGGTGATCAAGGATCAGGCCGGAGAACGAAGACAGCCATGGCGCCGTAAGAGGCTTCAGGAGAATACGCCCCGGCAGGGTTCCATACAGAAAACGAAGAAGATCCATTGCAGTCCTTTCCGGGGAGACACGGATCGATCCGGTTTCAAATCTTCGCCGCGCGGATTCCTGATACTTCCGTCGTCGTTGCATGACACCGGATCCGGCTTCCCTTATGTGCCGGAATCAGCTTTGCCATGGGCAGCATGTGCGTGAGTGCATGACGCCTGCCGAAGCTTTACCGCCTCTGCAGATACAGCCAGAGCATCGCGATAAAGTCTATGGTTCCGATCAGAATCATAATCAGAATCGCGCGTGTCCCGGGCTTTCTGACAGGAATCGGCATGACAAACAGGCAGGAGACGATCAGCAGGGTCACAAAATACAGTGGGGTGATGTCAACCGGCGTAATGTACTGAAAGGACAGAAGGATCGGAAAGATCAGAGAGGCTGATGTGACCGGAAGGCCGGTATAGTATTTCCGCAGCCCTTCATTTTTCTCATTCCGGATCTCTTCTTCTACATTAAAGAATGCAAGCCTTACCAGAGCCGCCAGCACGTAGATCACCATGATCGTATAGAAGATGCTGACAAACGGCCATCCGGTCATCCTGCTGACGTGTACCCGGTTAACCTCCGGCATGGATGGGAGGACCCGGAGCATGGAGTTGCCGATGCAGGCCGGAAGAACGCCGAAGGCGACAAGATCGGCGAGAGAGTCGATCTGGACGCCATAGCGCCGCTCCTGCAGGGTACGGTTCTTCTTGGTGCGGGCCACTTTTCCGTCAAATGCGTCGCACAGTCCGGAGATCATGAGAAAGAATACCCCGATGAAGGGGTGCCCCTGTCCGTCCATGCAGATCAGGATCCCCAGAACAGCGGAGATCAGAGAAGCATAAGTAAGCAATACGGTATAATCATAAAAACCTATCATACGGAACCCTTTCTACTGTTCTTCCTGCCTGCGAAATAACCGATGATTACGATGATGAGTCCGACGGAAACACTTCCGTAGAAAGTGACGCCTCTGCAGAGCATCTCCATGGTGACGGCCTCATTCCCGTTCAGCAGCTGACCGAAGCCGTCCAGAAGCATATAGTCAGCCGCGCCCATTGCGCCGGGAATCGGGATGCAGTTTGAACCCACACAGGACAGACATTGGACGACAGTTGCCCTGGCGGCCATGGAGGCGCCTTTTCCGACTGCCATGAAGAGCGTAAATGTCACCATGAGGTAGGACATCCTCTGGCAGAAATTCCAGAAAAATGATTCAACGAGGACTCCGCGTTTTCCAAAAAGCATACGGGAACACAGGGCGTATTCTTCCATCACTGCCGCAAGCTTTTCCCGGAGCTTCTGCGCACCGCGCGCCAGGTGGATCTTCTCCAGGAAACGGAGGAAAGCGTCACAGATTCGATGGAGCATCCGCGGCCTTCTCAGAAGCATCACGAAGAAAAAGCCAAGAAACAGAAGCACCGCGCTGCCGAGAAGGATCATAACCTTCGCAAGACGGGAAAAGGCCGCGAAGACCGGAAAGCAGAGCAGCATGACGGTCATCCCGGACAACAGCAGGGAGAGCGTGTACATGACCAGCGTGATCAGAAGCGTCACTGTCGTCGTCGCCCCGGGAATCTTATCCCGTATCATAAACCAGGCGCACACGGGCTGGCCGCCGGTTGCGGATGGCGTGATCGCGGAAAAGTAGACATCGGCAGCGCCATACACAGTCCCTCTGAGAGGCCCCCTTTTATATCCGAGCCGGTCCGCGACACGGATGACGGCGATTCCTTCAAAGAAGATGAATCCAAACATCGCAAAGAATGCGCAGATCAGCCATCCCTTATGCGCACTCAGGATCAGGTTTTTCAGATCTGTGAGAGAAAAGCTGCGGCTCTGTGACGCAACCGCCCAGATTGTCAGTCCCGCAATCAGGAGAGAGATCAACGCCCACAGAAGCTTCTTTTTCATCTCGCACCGTCCTTTCTCAGGATCCGGCCGGAAAGGAAAAGCCCGATCTCTACAGCGGCAACGCCTCCGGCAATGTCGATCAGGACATGCTGCTTGAGCAGTACGGTGGAAGCGAATACCAGGAGAGTGAACAGCAGATTACATCCTGAAAAAGCACGGGGAAGGCCGCTCAGCTTTCTGCAGCCTCTGTAGCACAGCCAGCTCTCCAGGCAATGGATCGATGGAAACAGATTGTCGGGTTTATCCATCGAATATACGAACCGGAGCAGCTGTTCGAAGATTCCGTTTCCCGTGACGGCGGGCTGGTTCAGTGTCGTCGGAAAGACCAGAAAGATCACAAGGCAGATGCATTTCGCGATCATCTCGCCATAATAAAAACGGCAGTAGTGTGCCCTGCCTCCGCGTCCGATCAACAGGTAGCAGGTGATCCACTGGGCGAACGCGAGAAGATAAAAAACGGTAAAAAACGGAACGACAGGCAGCATGCGGTCAAGGGCAGTTTCAATATTATAATGGTACCTGCCCGTTGTGAACAGCCTTGTGCCGAAATAGGTCACAAAATTCAACCCGAGCATCGCTGCGATCAGCAGCAGGGCATGAACCGGCACGATGGCTTCGATCTTTTTTCGGATGGAATTCATGTATAAAAATTTCCCTCTATCTGATAAATCTGCTTGATATCATATCACAACCCTGCGGGGCTTGTCAGTTCTTTTGAGAAATGTTAAAGTGCAGACCTGAGGTTCCGTTACAGGTCACATTCCGGCCAGCCTCACCGCCCGGGCCTGGCCGGGGTGTGACCCGTAACGTATGCCCCGGCCTGCGGATGGCTTCCGCATAGACGTCTGAATCTGCAGCTCCGGCCTGCGGATGGCTTCCGCATAGACGGCTGTGATACCATTCCGTCCGTTTCGAAGAAAACACACTGACGGCGAACGAGGTTACTGCTATGATACGACTGATTGCGACGGATCTTGATGATACGATTCTGCCGGAGGGTACATTTGACCTGAATCCGGAATATTTTGAAGTGATACGGGAGCTGAAGAGAAAGGGAATCCTGTTTGTCGCTTCGAGCGGAAGGCACAGTTCCAGTATCCGGCGTCTGTTCCGATGCGTGGAAAACGATGTGGTGATACTGGCCGGCAACGGCTCCTGTGTGATGTATCAGGGAAAGACGCTCGACGTGAAACCGCTCGACTACGACCTGTTTCTGGAGGTCGCCGCTCAGATGCGAAGAACGGACCGGGGGCTGATCCTTGCGGATCATGCGGAATGCGTGTGGACCGATTCCGAAAGGGAGGATCTGATCAGCTGGATTCGCGATGGTTACCGCGTCCGCCTGGAGCGCTGCGAAGATGTGATGAAGCTTGCACCGCCGATCCTGAAAGTGGCGATGCATGTAGAGGGAGACGCGGCGAAGGATACGGAGAGGTTCCGGGAGATGTTCCGCGGCCGTGCCAATATCATGGCGGCGGGCGCCTCCTGGGTTGATGTTGTTTCGAACGATGCGGACAAGGGCTCTGCCCTGCGCGGGATCCAGAAAATCTTTGGGATCACCCGCGAAGAGACCGCCGCGTTCGGGGACAACGGCAATGACATCGGCATGCTGGAGCTGGCCGGTCTGGGGTATGCGGTCGAAAATGCGCGCAGCGAGGTCAAGGCTGCGGCGGATGAAGTGATCGGCCCCATGCGGGAGGACTCCGTCCTCGGGGTGATCAGGCAATGGCTGTGAGAAAAACAGCTTATCTGGGACTCTTCTGCGCGGTGGCGCTCATCCTGAGTTATGTGGAATCCCTGATCCCTTTTTTCGCGGGCATCCCGGGCATGAAGCTGGGGCTTCCGAATGCGGCAATCGTAACGGTATTATATCTCTACTCCTGGAAGGAAGCCGCTCTGGTCAATGCCGTCCGGATCCTCGCGGTCGGATTCCTGTTTGGGAATATGTTCAGTATGATGTTTTCTGCGGCAGGCGCGGTATTGAGCCTTGCCGTCATGCAGCTGGTAAAAAAGACCGGGCGCCTGTCTCCTGCAGGGGTGAGCATCGCGGGCGGCATAGCCCATAACGCCGGTCAGGTAATGGCAGCCGCGGCAGTGGTTGAGAATCTCAGGATCGGCTATTATTTCGTACCGCTGGCGGCAGCGGGCCTCCTTACGGGAGCGGCGATCGGCATCCTGTCGCAGCTGCTGATCCCAAGGCTTCAGCCGTTGGTGAGATAAGATCCATAGTTACCGTGAATGGGAACGATCCATAATGGAAAGGACAGTTCGGATATGGCTTTGATACAGAACAGAATCGTGGTAAAGGTGGGCACATCCAGCCTGACCAATGAGGCAGGCAATACCAACCTGAGGGCGTTCGACAAGCTGGCGCTCGTACTCAGTGACATTGCGAACCTTGGAAATGAAGTGATCCTCGTATCTTCAGGCGCAATCGCGGTCGGAACCAGCAAGATGGGCCTGAAGGAGAAACCGAAGTCCATGCGCATGAAGCAGGCGGCTGCCGCTGTCGGCCAGTGCCAGAATATGTTTCTGTATGATAAGTTTTTCGGAGAATACGGTCATACCATTGCGCAGATTCTTCTGAACGCGTCGGATATCGAGATGGAGGAGAAGAAGGAAAACCTGACGAATACCTTCAACGCACTTCTTGAGAGCGGGGTCATACCGGTCGTCAACGAGAATGATTCTGTCAGCTACACTGAAATTGAGTCCAAGGACCGCCTCTTTGGCGACAATGACATGCTGTCCGCGGTGGTTTCCGTTTTGGTTCAGGCGAAGCGGCTCGTGATCTTTTCGGATATTGACGGATTCTATGAAGCGGATCCGAGGTTCCACCCGCAGGCAAAGCTGATCCACAGGATAGACAGGATCGATGAAACGCTCTATTCCCTCGCGGGCGGAGCCGGGTCAAGACGCGGAACCGGCGGGATGCGTACCAAGCTGCAGGCGGCGGAGCTGGCAACCAGGCAGGGAATCGACGTGACGGTCTGCAATGGGAAACGGCCGGAGGCTCTGTACGATATTGTGAAAGGCATTCCAACCGGTACCCTGTTTGCCGGCCGCATGCCGCTCTGAAACAGATCCGAAGTACCGGACAGGAATCGGTAACGGATGCCCCGGCCTGCGGATGGCTTCCCCATCGCAAACCTGCAGCCCATTCCGGCCTTGTGCTATGCCTGCCGCAGGCCGCCCCCCGGCACCATGAGACAGCCGCAGGGGTTTCTGAGCGTCCGCCTCTTCAACACTTTAATCTGTTTACTTTAAAGCATGAAAGTGATAGGATAGAGTCTGCAACGTGCCGGACATTCTGATGCACATTGGTTCCGGCAGGGTGGATATCTGCGAAAGGAAGGTGTTGAGAACGGAATGAGAGAAAGACAGCGCAGACGTGCCATGTACGATATGATCATCGGGCTCAGCTCTTATGAAGAGTGCTGCAACTTTTTTGATGATCTGTGTACGGGCAAGGAGCTGGAGGCCCTGGAGCAGAGATTTGAAGTGGCAAGGATGCTTAGCCAGGATAAAGTTTATCTTGATATTATGAAGAGTACCGGGGCGAGTTCTGCAACGATCAGCCGCGTAAAACGGATGCTTTCGGACGGTACGGGATGCCTCAGGGAAAAGATCCTGCATTCATTGGAGGAAGAGACATGAAGGAACTGATGCTGGGAAACAAGGCCCTGGCGCGCGGACTGTACGAGGCGGGCTGCAGTGTTGTGTCCAGCTACCCCGGCACGCCGAGCACTGAGGTGACGGAGGAGATCGCGAAGTACAGGGATATCTACAGCGAGTGGGCGCCGAATGAAAAGGTGGCCATGGAGGTGGCGTATGGGGCGGCTCTTGCCGGGAAACGGAGCATGTGCGCGATGAAGCATGTCGGCATGAATGTGGCCGCCGATCCGATGTATACAGCCTCTTATACCGGCGTCAATGCTGGTATGGTGATCGTTGTTGCGGATGATCCGGGCATGCATTCTTCCCAGAACGAACAGGATTCCCGCCATCACGCGATTGCGTCGAAGCTTCCCATGCTTGAGCCTGCAGACTCGGCCGAGGCTATCGCGTTTGCAAGGGCTGCTTACGAGATATCGGAGGAATACGATACTCCGGTCATCATCAGGATGTGTACCCGGATCGCCCACTCCCGGAGCGTGGTGGAGACGGGAGAACGGACGCCGCAGCAGCAGAAGCCCTATGAGAAGAATCCTCAGAAGTATCTTATGACACCGGCGAACGCGATCCGCCGTCATCCTGTCGTCGAGGAGCGTATCCGGAAGCTGACGGATCTGGGAAATGAGTGTGTCTTTCAAGGGATACAGCTGAACCGGATCGAATGGGCAAAGGATCAGGAAGAACCGGGGGAGAATGTGCGGAATGCTCCGGTTCCGACGGACGAGGGGGTCGGACGGACCGGGATCATCTGTGATTCCACCTCTTACCAGTATGTCAAGGAGGTTGTCGGAGACTTCGCAGATGTTCTGAAGATCGGACTCGTGAATCCGCTCCCGACGACACTGATTCTTGATTTTGCCTCCGGAGTGGATAACCTGTTTGTGGTGGAGGAACTCGACCCGGTGATCGAGAATCATTGCAAAGCGCTGGGGCTTTCGGTTCATGGAAAGGATCTTCTCCCGCCTGAGTCGGAATACAGCCAGAATCTTCTGCGAGCAATGCTGGGGATGGATGAGCCGGAGTTTATGGAGCTGGAGGAGGAGATTCCTTCCCGGCCTCCAGTCATGTGCGCGGGATGTCCTCACAGGGGACTGTTCTATGCCCTGCATCAGGCAAAGGTTCGTGTCATGGGGGATATCGGGTGTTATACGCTCGGAGGCGCGCCGCCGCTTTCGGCGATGGATAACAATCTGTGCATGGGCGCGTCGGTCAGCATGCTTCATGGGTTCAACAAGGCCTGCGGAGAGGAAGCGTCGAAAAAAACGGTTGCGGTGATCGGTGACTCCACGTTCCTTCACTCAGGCATGACGAGCCTGGCGGATATCGCTTACAATCAGAGTCCTTCCACCGTCATTATTCTGGACAATTCCATCACGGGGATGACCGGACATCAGCAGAATCCGACCACCGGGTTTGATATCCATGGGGATCCTGCCGGGAAGATCGACCTGGAGGGTCTGGTCAGATCGATGGGAATCGATCATGTGAGCGTGGTGGATCCTTATAACCTTGCGCAATGCAGCGAGACGCTGGAAAGAGAGCTGATGACAGACGCTCCTTCGGTGATCATATCCCGCAGGCCGTGCGCCCTTCTGAAGACTGCCGGCGGTGAGAAGGTGGTTCATGGGAAACCGCTGGTGAATCATCCGGAACGGTGTACCGGCTGCCGGTCCTGCATGAGGATCGGCTGTCCCGCGATCAGCATGAAGAACGGAAAGGCTGTGATTGACCGGACGCAGTGTATCGGCTGCGGCGTCTGTCAGCAGCTGTGCAGATTTGACGCGCTGGAAGGATGATGGATATGGAGACAAAAAACATTATGATCGTCGGCGTCGGAGGACAGGGAAGCCTGCTTGCGAGCAGGCTCCTGGGACATCTGCTGCTGACGGAGGGATATGACGTAAAGGTTTCCGAGGTTCACGGCATGAGCCAGAGAGGCGGATCGGTCGTGACCTATGTGCGGTATGGGGACAGAGTTTATTCTCCGGTCATCGATAAGGGAGAAGCGGACTTCATTGTTTCCTTTGAGGCGCTGGAGGCGGCCAGATACCTGCCAT
>CAJOQO010000118.1 GCA_905236545.1 uncultured Lachnospiraceae bacterium | reverse complement strand
GAACACTCTTTTACAGAAGTCAGAGTCGGATCCGAGGTACTCCGCGATATAATCTGCCAGAGCGGAATACACCTCTGTAGAATCCATGTAGGACATGTTTTCCGTAATGCCGTTGACATCGATCCAGTTGTTGGAGATCGCATAGGTCAGGAACTCCTGCAGGCTGATCGTCTCATCCTCTGTCCATGCCTTGTAGGTGAGATCGGACTTATCGATGGCATCCACGTTCAGAATTCCTGTCTCGGGAAGCATGTTATTGACGATATAGGACTGGTATACCTTCATCTCATCGGTCAGATCGGTGTACGCGACAGGATCGTCCGAGGTCAGCTGATCCCGGATCTCGGCGAATATGGACTCCGCCTTCTTCCGGAACGCGGCATAGACGTTCTTTTCATTGACGGAGGCGTCCGGATCGGAAAGATGCTCCACGCTCAGGACATTGTTTTCAAACAAGGAGTAGTAGACATCATAAACAGGGATGAAAACATCATCGGCCGATGTGATCCATTCGGTTTCGATCGATTCCGTATCCGCGATGTTTGCCCACAGGATGCCTGCGATGTATTCCTCCAGAATATGATAGCAGGCCTTCTGAAGATCGGAATCAAGCGTCAGGTACAGAGAGTTGCCGGCCTGCGGCGGTGTCACGGAGGAAACCTCCAGCGTTCTTCCGAGGTTGTCAACATAGATCGTTTCCGACCCCTTGCGCCCCTGAAGGTCTGTCTCCATCTTCTTCTCGAGGCCGACCTTGCCTACAATATCCGTAGAATCATAGCTGGAATCGATCTGCTTCAGCTCTTTGAGCTCTTCTGCGGAGATCTGGCCGGTATATCCGATGATCGGAGCAAAATACAGGGCGTCATTGTAGACGCGTTTATAGTTTTCCGTCACATCGATTCCCTGCAGAACGCCTGTATTCTCAAGCAGCTGGGAGACCGTCTCATCCTTCACGTCGCTGGCGATCAGGATGGAATGATAACGCTGATAGGCGTTGGCCTGCAGCGTAGACCGGAACTGGCACAGAAGAAGCACCTTCTCAGGGGGAAGCACCCTTGGCATGTGCCATGAAGCAAGCTCCTCGTCCGTATACCGGTCCGAATTGATCCCGTAGTATTGATCCGAGCACATCAGCGCGATCAGATCCGGGGCGGAGATCTCCGCCTCTTCCGGCTTCAGCTCGTCGATCGTCTGATATCCGAAGAAATCCGCTTTGAACCGGGACAGGTTGAATCCCTTCACGGTATACACATAATTCCCGTTTTCATCCAGCGCGATCCGGAAATGATTGTATACAGTGTCCCCGTGCGATTCGATGATATCCATCGCCGTATTCAGGATGCCGTTCAGATTCAGATTGCGGGCGGCTGTACTCGCGTAGCTTCCTTTGTCCTCAAAGGTAACCTCATAGATCAGCTCATTGTAGGCAAGAAGGCTTCCATTGCGGTCATAGATCTCTCCACGCGTGGACTTCAGCACCTTCTTCTTCTCGATCGAGAGGGTGAAGTCGTTCTCATAGGTTTCCCCCTGCAGGATCTGAAGTGTGAACAGACGTGAAACGATCAGCGTAAACAGGACAAGAAACACGATAATCAGAATAAGCGCCCTGCCCTTCACGCTGTCTGCAGAAGCTCTTTTTTTCGTAGGCTGTTTCAATCTTGATACCTCAGAAGTAGGAGTGTTTTGTTTTGTTGTTGACAAAATAGTTCAGCTGATACAGAAATACAGCGAAGATTACCGTATAGATCATCTCCGGGATGATGACGCGTCCCAGATAGAAAAACACATTAACGCGTCCCCGGATCATGAAGGTCGTGACATACTGGTAGAGCCCGAAGCACAGATCGCAGATCCCGATCAGCAGCAGCGGCGTCTTGATGTCATCGTCATAAAAGATCCGGTAGGTGTACCCCGCGGCATAACCGATCCATGTATAGATCAGGGCATAGAACCCGAGGATGCCTCCGCTGAACAGATCCAGAAGGATCCCTGTTGCAAACCCGACCGTCATCCCTGTCCGGCTTCCGCACATCAGGGCAAATGACGCGGTGAGGATCACCGGCAGATTGGGCCGGATCGAAGCGACGGCGACGTAGGACATGAGCGTCGTCTGAAAAAGCGGCGCCAGGATGCACAAGAGTCCGATCAGAAGCTTTCTCTTCACTGCGCTCCCCCTTCCGCCGCGGCATTGTCCGCCGCAGCTTCTCCTGCCTGGGCGTTGTCTCCTTCGGCGGCGGCATCGCCGGCAGCGGCATTGTCTGCCGCGGCCGCATCTTCAGCCCTTGGGGCCGTGAGTGTCGTTGTTTTGCCGCCCGGCGCCGCAGCTTCTTCAGGAACCTCGCCCTCGCTCGGTATATATTCCTTCAGCGTGCGGATCACCAGAACCTCCTGGAGGTGTCTGAAGTCCACGGCTGGATTCACTGTTCCGGACTTGGTGAGATTATTCGCGTCGTTGTTGAGCTCGGAGATATAGCCGATCAGGATCCCGGGAAGATATTTTTCGGAGATACTGCTGGTCACGACCTTATCGCCGACATGTACATGGTTGTTGGTATCGGTCAGCTTCACCAGAGACAGGGTTCCCTCGTCAATCAGCTGCAGATTGCCGGCCACGAT
>CAJOQO010000117.1 GCA_905236545.1 uncultured Lachnospiraceae bacterium | reverse complement strand
CCATACAACCCCGCCGATATGGACCTGATGAACAGGCTGTCCCCGCCCGGCGCGAAGCATCTGCTCGGAACGGATGAGGCAGGACGTGACATCCTTACAAGACTGCTGTACGGATCAAGAGTATCCCTTCTGACGGGGGTTGTACCGACGATTGTGAGCATGCTGCTCGGAGCGGTCCTCGGAGTTGCCGCGGGATTCTACGGGGGCTGGCTCGATGCCGTGATCATGCGTCTTGCTGATATCACCCTTGCATTTCCGTCGATGCTGCTCGCCATGGTTATCATGTATGTGCTCGGGGACGGGCTGATCAATATCTTTCTCACGCTTGCGCTGGTGAACTGGGCGGGCGTTTCGAGAATCGTGCGTGCGCAGGCCCTGCAGCTGAAAAAGACGGAATACGTGGAGGCGGCCCGTGTGATCGGCGTGCCGAGGCGTAAGATCATATTCCGCCACCTTCTTCCGAACTGTATTCCGACCCTGATCGTTCTGTTTACGCTGAACGTGCCTTCCGCGATTCTGACGGAAAGCAGTCTCAGCTTTCTGGGTCTCGGCATCCAGCCGCCTGCGGCGTCCTGGGGCCTGATGGTGAATACGGGAAGACAGTTTCTGTACAATGCGCCGTGGCTGAGTCTGGCGCCGAGCATCGCGATCATGCTGATCGTACTTGCATTTAACTTTCTTGGAGACGGCCTGAGGGATGTGATGGATCCCTATCAGAAGAAGTGAGGAAGCCCCGCCATGGAACAGAAGACACTCGTGATCAGCCATCTGAACACCAGCTTTTTTACGGAGAAGGGAGAGGTTCCTGCGGTCAGGGATGTCAGTCTTCAGGTGCGCCCCGGCCAGATCGTGGGGATCGTGGGCGAGTCCGGCTGCGGAAAAAGCGTAACCGCCAGATCCGTTATGGGACTGATCCGGTATCCGGGCCGGATCGTGAGCGGAGAGATCCTTCTTGACGGGCGGGAGATTTCCGGAATCAGAGAGAAGGAGCGCTGCTCCCTGCGGGGATCTGAGGTTTCCATGATCTTCCAGGAGCCGATGACAAGCCTGAACCCTGTCATGAAGGTCGGAAAGCAGGTGGAGGAAGCCTTGCTGCTTCATGAAAAGGTCACAAAAAAAGGGGCCAGGGAGCGTGTGGAGGAGATCTTCGGCCAGGTTGGAATCTCAGACGCGAAGAGCAGGATGGAGTGTTATCCGCATCAGCTCTCGGGAGGTCTCAGGCAGAGGATTATGATTGCCATGGCGATGATCTGCGGCCCGAAGCTTCTGATCGCGGATGAGCCGACGACCGCTCTCGACGTGACCGTGGAGGCCCAGATTCTGCGTCTGATGAAGCAGCTGTGCGGGCAAGGGACGAGCATTCTTCTGATCAGCCACAACCTTGGCGTGATTGCGCAGGTGTGCGATTACGTTTACGTCATGTATGCCGGCCGTGTCGTAGAGCAGGCGGATGTCAGGGTGCTGTTTGACCGGCCGGTGCATCCGTATACAAAAGCCTTGCTGAAGGCCGCGACCTCTCTGCGCAGCGGCGCGGATGTGCTGGATTCGATCCCGGGAGTGGTACCGAATCTTCTGCACCTTGGCGCGGGCTGCAGCTTCTCGCCGCGCTGCGGCAGCTGTATGGAGCTATGCCGCAAAGAGATGCCTGAGAGGCTTCCTGCAGGTGAGGAAGGCCATCTTGCCCTGTGCCATCTCCTGAAGATGCCGGACGGCGCTCTTGAGGAAGCGCAGGAGAAGATCCGGGGAAGCGCTCCGGGAGAAGCGCAGGAAAAGATCCGGGGAAGCGCTCCGGGAGAAGCGCAGGCTGATACATCCGGCCGGGCAGGGACGGACGGGGATAAAGGAGGCGGAGAATGAGTGAGGTCCTGCTGGAGGCAAGGAATCTGACGAAGGAGTTTCCGGCCGGAAGAAAAAAGAAGGTGCACGCCGTCTCGGATGTGTCTTTGAAGATTATCCGGGGAGAAACCCTGGGGCTGGTCGGTGAGTCCGGCTGCGGAAAGTCCACCCTGGGAAGGCTCCTGATCCGTCTTGCGAAGCCGCAAAGCGGCCGGATCCTGTATAAAGGAGAGGATGTCACTGACATGTCCGACAGGGAATTCTCCGGATACCGCAGGCAGATGCAGATGATCTTCCAGGATCCGTACGCCTCTCTTGATCCGCGCATGACGGTCAGGGATCTGATCGCTGAGCCGCTTGATACCTGGCATGTGTGCAGAACAAAGGAAGAAACGACGCGGCGGGTGCTGGAGCTGATGCAGGATGTCGGGGTTCCGGGAGAATATCTTTATCGCTATCCGCATCAGTTTTCCGGAGGGCAGCGGCAGAGAATCGGAATCGCGCGGGCGCTGGCGGCGGATCCTGAGCTGATCGTATGTGATGAGCCGGTTTCAGCGCTGGATGTACCGGTTCAGAATCAGATTCTGAACCTGATCAGTTCCCTCAGAAAGAAGAGGGAACTGACATGCCTTTTTATCAGTCATGATCTGTCGGTGGTCCGTCATATCTCGGACAGGGTATGCATCATGTTTCTGGGGATGCTTTGCGAGACGGGAGTTACGGAAGAGGTTTTCCGCGCCCCGCTTCATCCGTATACCAGATTTCTGATCAACGCGATCCTGCTTCCGGATCCGCGTCACCGGCACGAGGAGGTTACTCTTCTGGGCGGCGAGGTTCCCAGCGCGGTGACCCCGCCTTCCGGATGCAGGTTTCATACAAGATGCCCCTTTGCGACGTCAGAATGCAGCACGCAGGCTCCTGTTCTGAGGGATCTGGGCGGCAGGATGGCGGCATGCCACCATCCGCTGAGCATACCGAATCATCATTAAGGAACTGTTCAGAAATAACTTGTGCAGATTGCGCTGGATTCTGCATCAGTTATTTCTGCGGGCAGGGGAAGGCGCCGTGTACGGCAGCAGATCAGAGAACACAGAGGGAACGGTTATGGAAAAGGCTGAGAAAACAAAGGGAAGGATCATCCTCACGGCTCTGCTTGGCCTGGCGGCGGTGTTTCTGTTTTATTATGGCCTGAGCTGGAACCAGAACAGAGTGGTGATGAATCAGGCTCAGGAAGAGATCAAGGGATCTATGACGCATCTGGAGGACTCGATCGGGGAAGCCAGAAAGCCTTTCGAAAGAATCGCAACATCGACAGAGTCCCTCTATGAAGAGATCCTCTGTATTCTGTGTGATTTTGCGAAGCTGGAGGGTGGCTTTAAGATCTCGGATGCCTGGCTGGAAAACATTAACAGCTATTTCAATTATGTGGATATCGTCATCGCGGATCGGAAAGGAAATATTCTTGCCAGCGCGCAGGACCAGTTAAAGGATGTGAAAGGCAGGGCTTTTGATCCGATCCGAAAGACCTTTGAGGACGGGCTCATGTGCTCGATGCAGCATGATGTGATGATAAAGACTGCCCTGGATAAGGAGGAGGAAGCTTCCGGAATCATCGCGGAGACGGAGGAAAGCACTCAAAACACAGCTGAGGCGAAGACGGAAGACACCGGGGATGTGAGCGACAGGAATATCAACTGCTGGCTGTATGCGATGGCTTTCGATGATGATCATGAATTCATTATCAGCGAATATGAATGGTTAGACTCCCTGATCGGTTCGGAAAAGGTTCTCTGGACGATCCTTATGGATGACGAGCAGATCATGCAGCAGGGATACGCCTTTGTATGGGCGGATGATACGAAGCAGCTGCTTTACTATCCGGATTCGGGAAAAGTGGGGAAGCGTGCGGAAGAACTTGGACTGAATCCCGATACCATCAAGGATGACCAATTCAGATGGATGAACGTCGATGGAGAACGGATGTATGTGTATACCAGACATCTTGTGAAGAGCGGAGTCTGGATCGCGTATGTGATTCCGGAACAGGAGATTGAGGGCGCAAGGGTGTTCAACAGAATCCTGCTCACGGTTTCTTTCGTTTTATTCTGCGCCGTGCTGGTTTATTATGCGATCCTGCTGATCCGGCAGAAGAAAGTGAAGGTTCTGACTGATTTTACCGGATCCGGAAAGATGCATGGTCACAGAAACAGGAAGTACAAGTATATGGTCTTCGTGATCCTTCTGACGATGCTCCTGTTCCTGATGACATTTTATCTGCAGACACTTTATCTGATGTCTACCTGGGCGGAATCCGCGTCCAACCAGACGGTTCAGCTCAGAAAAAGCATGGAAGAGCAGGAAGCGATCGCAAAAGAGTGTATCGAACAGTATCATGACCGGAAGATGCTGGAGCTTGATCTGCTGGCATCCTTTTTCGCTTCCAATCCGAAAGCATGGACTCCGGCTGTTCTGGACACGTTCGCGAATGAGATCCGGGCCTATCATATCAGGATTCTGAATACGGACGGCAGCATCAGAGCGGAAAGCACATCTTACATCACTCCGGATCTGAAGGGCATGACGGATGCCGCTTCTTCTTCCCCGGAGGGGGAAGAGGCGACAACGGAAGAGGACGATGAAAAGCCTGTCAGTGAATGGATGAAGGAGGGACGTACCGATACGGTACCGCTGACGGACGATGATGGGACTGCTTCCGGATGCCTTGAGGTTTCCTATTATTCGCATGAGGTTAATGAGGCACTCGACAGCTTTTCCCTGAAGAGCATTCTGAACAGGATCCAGCCGGGCAGAAACGGTTTCGTATTCGCCATAGACCCTTCGACCAATACCTTCAGCAGCTTCCCCGATGAGGGGCTCGTCGGGAAGAATGCCCTGGAATATGGGATGACGGAGAACCAGATCAAGGACAATTTCTGCGACTATATATCGATTAATGGCTCGGTCTACTATGCTGCGACAGACAGGATCGGAAAGAATCTGATCTACTTCGCTGTCTTAAAGAAAGACCTTCTTGCCGGCAGGCTGCCGATCAGCCTGCAGATCAGCGTCCTGGCGTTCGTCCTTTTCCTGACGGTCGGGATTCCGCTGTTTACCAGCCGGGAACAGATCGAGATGGTGAAGGCGGAGAGGGAAAGACATTCCTTTTCCGAGGACAGGAATTCACCGGAGTACCGCGTACTCCGTGTGCTTATGTACTATGCGGTCGGGACTGCCGCGTTTCTGGCGGCGTACAGCAGCTTCCGCGCCAGTGCCGGACCGGATGGCGTGATCGGATATGTACTGGATGGAAAATGGGAACGCGGGTTCAATGTATTTGCCTTATCCTCAGCGGTCTTTATCCTGAGCCGGGGAGGCGTTGTGCTGTTTGTGTTCTCGAAAATGATCCGGATGGTGGGGGACATTCTTCCGATCCGGGGCGGCACGATTCTGAAAGTGCTTGGAAGCCTGGCAACTTATGTGGCAATCGCATTTCTGATCTATCAGTGCATGCTTTGCTTCGGACTGAATCCTACCGCTTTGGTGGCATCCGCCGGAATCGTCTCCGTCGTGCTCGGCATCGGCGCCAACAGCCTGGTTGGGGATATCCTTGCCGGCGTGTTCCTTCTCGTGGAGGGCAATGTGCAGGTAGGGGATGTGGTTCAGATCGGTGATTACCGGGGATATGTCATGGATCTTGGGATCCGTATGACGAAGCTGTTCGATATGGATTCGGAGAATGTGAAGATCATTCCGAATAATGAAGTGCGCAATGTGGTTCATATGACCATGCGCTCATCGATCGTATACAGTGAGTTCCAGATCTGCTACGAAGAGGATCTGAAAACCATAGAGAAGATCCTGCAGACGGAACTGAATAATGTGACCGGCAAGAGTTCGCTTATCCTGAACGGACCGGTCTACATCGGCGTCAACAGGCTGGATGACAGCGGCGTGGTGCTTACCACCGCGACCAGATGCCATGAGTCCAGCCGCAGGAAGGTGGAGCGCGAGGTGAATCACATTGTCTACTCCATTTTCCAGAAAAACAATATCAGTGTTCCGTTCCCTCAGGTTACGATTCATCAGGCAGACGGGAATCCTCCACAACGGGAAGATGGAGATTCTCAAGAGCTGTCCTGAGCTTCGGATGCCGGATCACGAAATGGATCGCCGGACTGGTATCGCGGGAGACCATTGCCCAGTGCCCCTTCAGGCTGTGGATCCGGATGTTGCGGAAGCCTGCCTGCTGCGTCACGCTGATCGAACACAGCGGGTATTCGTGAACGAGGGCAATCGTCTGCGCGATGTGTTCCTGGTATTCTTCCCAGGTGTAATGGATATCATGCTCCAGAAACTGGTAGGAAAGGGACAGGGTAACAGGATGCCTGTCGAATTCCTCTCTGGAGATGGCACACATCTCAATTTCGACTCTGTCCCGCTTCATGATGATGTCAAGGTGCCTGTGTTCCGCGGCCCGGCAGGTCATGATCGCTTCTTCCTGTATGGTATTGCCGCTTCTTTCGATGATCCGGTGAAGCAGATCCTCGCTTATGCTGCACATGGGCGGTGAGGAGAGGATCATACGTCTTGGCCCGGGGATGGAGACAGAGGAGGCAAGAAAGCTGGTGAAGCGGGTACTGTCCTCTTTTGTGAAGACTGTCATCAGCGGTTTGGCGCAGTCAAACAGCTGCATGCTGTAGCTGCGGTAGAAAGCAATCTCTTTTTTGCTGCGGGTCAGATAGTAACGGCAGTTGTCGTGGTGTCCCCGGATGCATTCGCCGGCGAGAGCGGCAGCCCCTGATACATAGTGCAGGTGGGAGTAGACCTTGTCTCTGCTCCCCGGCAGATACCAGGAGAACACCTGGCCTGTCATGTAGAGGGGAATCCAGCTCTCCAGCCCGAGCATCATCTCATTTACAGGTCTGTCCAGGGTATGCAGGATATTCAGCCGGAGCCCTTTCTTTGCCGCGGCGGTGAGCGCAAGCATCCATTTCTTGCCGAATTCCAGATCCCTGGCCATGTCCTCCATGCCCATGTCACTGCACATCCAGATCGCTTCTTTCGACCCGGACAGGATCGTCAGGCGGAAAAATTCCAGCTCGCACTGCTTCATTTCCTCGATGCCATAGCAGGCCTTTGCTGTTGGAAGATGGATCTCGGACGGGGAAGCCTGGATCGTATCAAAGTCGATCGCTCCGATGTAATCCTCCAGCCTGAAGTCTCCGACCTGCCTGACAAAATGAAGCGCGGAGGCAGAGCTTTCTTCCTGGAAAACAGATCCCTCGGGAAGGCTGCTCCAGTGGAGGATCAGAAGCCCCTCCAGCGCTCTGACGAGTTCCTCCTCCGATTTGAGCAGATCAGGAGATTTGTCCGAAAGCCGTGCCGTAACCTGCCGGAGCTGCTTCGGGTCACAGTTTTGCAGCAGGTAGCGGATCACTCCCCGCGCAAATGTGATCGGATTCGAAGGCCTTCTCTGCCCGCTTCTGATCCTGGACAGATAGGAGGGGTCGTAGCTGATGGCCTGTGAAAGCTTTTTTATATTGACATCTGTCGATGCGATAATATCGTTCAGGCTCTGCGCGGACAGGAATACGGAACCCGGTTCGTCGCGCAGGATCTCGTGGAACCGGTCTCTGAGCTCCGCTTCGGTAACCGGACGGCAGTTCCCGGATTCCGACAGCTGAGAAAGCGCCAGAATGATGCGCGCAAGCTGTTCAGAGCCGAGCGAAGGGATCCTGTCGCCGCTTCGATAGCGGGAGATGACTGCCTGGGAGAGCCCGCTGGAACGGGCGAGCTCACTGGCATTGCATCCGATCTGTGCGATACATTCGTTAAGATATTCTGAAAAGGTCATGGAGTCTCCTTGTGTTTTAAGCTTCCTTTCTTTGAAAGCCGCTCCGCACGCGAAAAAGCATCCTGCGCAGAAGTAAGCCTCTCTTACGGAACAGCTCCTGAGGATCCTTATAAGGGAAATGATTCCCTGACTGTGACGATGTGATCAGCAAATCCGTCAAAGAGGATAGAAGCAGATGAATCACAGGAAGCAGCGGAGCGATCCGTGCAGCATGTCACCTCTGATTCGACAGTATAAAACATGGAAGCTGAAATTGCTACGATTATTCTCTTTTCCGGTTTGGCAATGACAGATCAAGGCCGCCCGATTCTGTCAGAATTGTAAATGATAAGATGGAAAAAAGAGTTTTCTGTTCCTGTCACGCAGAGGGATACGCTTTGTGCCGGGACGGACTGATCCGGGAGGAAGCACAGCAGGACAGCTTCCGGTGCTCCGGAAAAGACCGGTGTAAGGCAGGACAGCTGCCGGTGATCCGGCAAAGACTGGAGAAAAGCACAGAAAGGAGAAGAACATGAAGAGATGGAAGAAAATGACAGCGGCAGTGCTTGGATGTGTGATGACAGGCGCGCTGGTTGCGCCGGCTTTTGCGCAGGGGGAGACGGAAACGGAGACAGTGTCCGCCGCAGGACGGGAGAACCCCGGTGAGCAGGCCGCAGGCGCGGATACGCAGGCGGAAGGCGCTGACACGCTGACCGGAAGAGGAGAGGATGCGATCGCCGATGAGAGCACCATGCCTCAGCAGGGCGCGGGGTTCGGTGCAAGTATTCCGGATCTCCGGTCTCAGGGAGATGGCGCGGACAGTGACACCGATACCAGTATACTGGAGGATATCCAGCTCACCTTTCAGGTTCAGGGACCGTATGTCCTGCAGGACGCGGAGGATGAGTATTTCTATTACATCTATCCATGGGGCAGCGAAGGGATTCCGGACATCATCGTCGGTGCATTTAACTGGAATACCACAGACGGATTCTTCGATCAGTATTCGGCCTATATGCAGCAGGCACGCCCTGACCTGACTGTCGCGGAGGCGCCGGCACAGGAGATGATCGGCGGAAAGAACCTTCAGCGTATCGTTTATAACTATGGGATTCAGGGATATAACATTCAGGATACCAGATATATCTGGCTTGGGCCCAACAATGTTCTGTATATGTTTGCGAAGCGGGAGATTCCGGATATCGGATATACGCTTGGCAATACACTGGAGAGCATCATCGCGTCGTCTGCGGTCTGCGGTATGACGGATACAGGCTCTGTTCCGCAGACAACTGCGTCTCAGGGAACTCCTGATGCCGGGACGACCACGCCGCAGGGAACTCCTGATGCCGGGACAACCACGCCGCAGGATACAACACAGCCCGCTCCGGCACCGTCCTCCACCGGCAGCCTCTATGTGCAGAATGCGGACAGCTCCTGGACGGTAACCACCTCTTATTACACCATGATCATCCCTCCCGCATGGACCGGGCATTTTGATGCTTCTGTCACGCAGGGGTACAGCGGCGGATATCATCTTAAGGTTGTCAATAAGGAGAGCGCGGATGCAGGCTTTGGCGGACACCTCTTTACGGTTATGCTGATTCCTGAGGGGGAAGACTATTCTTATCTGCCGAGCTATGACTACCTCGGTACCATGGCCGGACCTGACGGTACCTTCCATGTCGTGATCGAGTATCCCACGGATCTGCAGACAGGGGATGTGTGGTCAGAATTCTATAAGATTCTGTATGGAGACAAGAATTCTGCGATTACTTCCATGAGACCTGCCGCAGGCGTTGTGTGGACGCTGCCGGACGGGCGGACGGTTTCCTGAGGAAAGATTCGTAACGCTGTTCAGCACCCCCACAGCTCAGATCCGTCAGATCAGCAGGTTTATCTGACTGGAGCATGAGCAATTCCAGGAGGTGCTGAATCATTACAAACAATCTTCCACCTGTGCGGTTGGATCACTATCGTGATCCAACCCCTCTACCCTCATTCGCAAAACCCGCGCTTCGCAAAGCTCAGCGCT
>CAJOQO010000116.1 GCA_905236545.1 uncultured Lachnospiraceae bacterium | reverse complement strand
CAGTGCAGCAGCAACAGCAATCAGAACCGCAATTACTGTAGTAACCACAACAGGAGCACCTCCTTAAAACAATATGTAGTTGTCATGTTGTAAAAAATACAACGCAATTATCATAATGAAAAACTGTTCTTCTGTCAATCGAAATATCAGTTTCGTTACGATTCACGGCCCCTTTCCCACAGACCGTGAACCGTCTGCGCTGACGCGCATCCGCCGCTGCTGTCAGGAAGCGCACTCCTGATCGTGGAAAAGTCAAAGCCCTTTCCTGTCAGATACCGGCAGAAACGTTCCAGCTCAGCGCGGTCTGCTTTCTCCGGATCCAGTCCCCGTTTTCTTGCCAGGGCCCAAATGGCTTCTTCCTCCCTGGCCGGGGCGTCTTCATATGCGTCAGAAAGAACAGCGCGGATCGTATCACGATCCACGCCTTTCTTTCCAAGTTCATACGCGATCTGCCTTCTGCTCTTTTTCCCTGACATCAGGCGGACATAGTTCTGAGCGTAGCGGGTGTCATCCGTATAGTGAAAAGAAGCCACATATTCCAGAGCCTGCCGGATCACCCCCTCCGGATATCCGTCCCGCTTCAGGGTCTCTTTCAGCTGCCCTGTCGTTCTGTCTGAAGCCTTAAGAAGATTCATGCAGCGAAGGCGGGATCTCTTCACCAGGAGATCATCGATAATCCTGTCGATGATCTCCGCCGGCAGATCCTCTCCCTCCCGGATCCCGAACTGATCCGCTTCCCGCCTGTATAGAGCGAAGGATAAACCATCCTCCAGCAGAACCATCACCTTCCTGTCAGTTTTCTTCTTTACTTCCCTCACCAGCATCCGAAGCCGCTCCCTGATCCGCACCGGTTCCTTCCGGTGTCTCCTTCTCCTGATTCTCCTTCGGCGGGGTTTCCGCATCGCGCTCATCCTGATCGAGGCCAAAATGCACCCTCACCTGGTGCACCACCGTGTCAAACACCTCAGGATGTTCCGAAAGATACATCTTCGCGTTCTCTCTTCCCTGCCCGATCTTTTCCCCTTCGTAGGCATACCAGGCACCGCTCTTCTGTATGATGTTCAGATTCGAAGCAAGATCCAGAGCATCTCCTTCCCTGGAGATTCCCTTTCCGAACATAATGTCAAATTCCGCTTCCCGGAAAGGCGGAGCCACCTTGTTCTTGACAACCTTGATCCTGGTGCGGTTGCCGATCACATCTCCCTGCTGGCGGATCGACTCGATCCGTCTGACGTCCATGCGGACGGAGGAATAGAACTTTAATGCCCTGCCGCCGGTTGTTGTCTCGGGGTTCCCAAACATAACCCCTACCTTCTCGCGAAGCTGGTTGATAAAGATCACTACGCTGTTCTACTTACTGATCACGCCGGTCAGCTTTCTGAGCGCCTGGCTCATGAGCCTTGCCTGCAGTCCGACATGGGAATCTCCCATATCGCCGTCGATCTCGGCCTTCGGGACCAGAGCCGCCACCGAGTCTACGATGATGATATCCACCGCTCCGGAACGCACCATCGTCTCGCAAATCTCGAGTGCCTGCTCCCCGTTGTCCGGCTGTGAGATATAAAGGTTATCGATATCAACCCCGATATTCCTGGCATATACGGGATCCAGCGCATGCTCTGCATCTATGAATCCGGCGATTCCTCCCCTCTTCTGCGTCTCCGCAACCATATGGAGCGCCACAGTCGTCTTTCCGGAGGATTCCGGGCCATAGATCTCGATGATCCTTCCCCGCGGGATACCGCCCAGGCCCAGCGCAATATCAAGGCTGAGCGCTCCGGTGGGAATCGTCTCCACATTCATGTTGGCTGTATTCTCGCCAAGGCGCATCACGGCGCCCTTCCCGTACTGCTTCTCAATCTGGGACAGGGCAGCGTCAAGCGCACGAAGCTTGTCCTGATTATGATTGTCTGCCGCGGTCTGAGCCGCAGCCTGCGTCTTCCTTGCCATATTTTTCATCTCCTGTAATGAAAGTCTGTCACGAATAAAACAGTTCCTTCTGCCGGCCTGCACCGATCCTTCCGTGACAGCTCCTGATCATATCGTTTCCCGGGCAGCCGTCCCGCAGGATCCTCTCCTGATCAGAGTACATCCGTGATGCAGGGACGTTTCGCAGGGCGAAAGCATGTTCGGGAACTAACGTTCGATTCGATACTACTAGAAACCCTGCCGGCTGTCAAGCGTTTTTTGATACCGGGATAAGATTTCAATGCTCTGGCGAATCATGAAACGCGATGCCATGTTTTTATGCTGTGATTGCTTTTTGCGCTGTGATCAGTTTTTAATGCCGTGACAAGAAATGCATTTCAGAATGGAATGAGACATGCGGCAGAAACTTCGCCGCCGGATCCTTATGACACTGATATAGCTCATATGCCGCCGGTTGTCAACAGGATCCTTGCATATGATACACATATATGTGTTACAGTGGGTTACCATTCACGGGATATTGGGCGTGACAAGCCGCCCGCCCTTTGATAAGCGCAGTGAGTATGGTG
>CAJOQO010000115.1 GCA_905236545.1 uncultured Lachnospiraceae bacterium | reverse complement strand
GGCAGGAAAGAAGGCAGGCGGATTCGACAGCGTAGCGGAGGCAGCCGGAGCACTTGCGCGGCTGAAGGACGAGGTGTATGTCCCGGATCCGGAGAATGCCAGGATCTACGACAGGCTGTTCGGACTGTACACGGAGATGGCCCGCTGCTTTGATCCCAGGAAAATGAGCGTGCTCAGGCAGCTGCACGAGATGCGCGCAGACGGTTCACGGACTGTGGGGAAGGGATCGTGAAGAATAACCGCAAACGTGTGATCAGGCGGCATCATCTCAAGGCAGCCTGAACGGCTGCCATGACGGCCGGAATACGAAAAAGGCCGCACAGAAGGTATCCTGTATCCTTCTGCGCGGCCTTTTCATCACTGCTTTCAGACCGTTTCTTTCGCGGTTATGACAGAATCACTGCCGGATCATTT
Organism: uncultured Lachnospiraceae bacterium; assembly: GCA_905236545.1. GTDB lineage: Bacteria > Bacillota > Clostridia > Lachnospirales > Lachnospiraceae > Porcincola. Next base: position 2,074 of record CAJOQO010000115.1, on the reverse strand, counting down.
CCTGCTGATCGCCTTCTTCGCGTTCGCGGCGATATTCGCCGGACTCAGTCCAAAGTGCTCCAGCAGTTCCTTCGGATGTCCGGAGTGTCCGAACGTATCGTTGACGCCGACTCTCTGGAGCGGGACAAGGATCTCATCTGTCAGAACCTCGGAAACCGCGCTTCCAAGTCCGCCGATGATGCTGTGCTCCTCGGCAGTCACGATCGCACCCGTTTCCTTTGCGGCCTTCACGATGATCTCGCGGTCGATCGGCTTGATGGTTGCCATATCGATCACGCGTGCCGAGATGCCTTCCGCCGCGAGCAGGTCGGCAGCCTTCAGTGTTTCCTGAACCATCAGCCCGCACGCGATCAGCGTCACATCGCTGCCGTCCCTGAGCTGGCATCCCTTTCCGATCTCGAAGAAATATCCCGGAATATCGCCGGTGACAGATTCGACGGGCGGACGTCCGGTACGGAGATAAGCAGGTCCTTTCATATCCAGGATCGCCTTTGTCGCAAGACGCGTCTCATTGTCATCGCAAGGGCAGATCACGGTCATACCCGGAATCGTGCGCATCAGACTCATGTCTTCCAGTGCCTGATGGGTCGCGCCGTCCTCGCCGACGGTCAGGCCGGCGTGGCTGCCGATCACCTTGACATTCAGTCCGGGATAGCAGACATCGTTGCGGATCTGGTCATAGATCCGGCCGGCCGCGAAGATCGCGAAGGTATGCACGAGAGAAGTGGCACCGCATGTCGCGAAGCCGGCGCCGATGTTCACCATGTTGGCTTCCGCGATTCCGACATTGTAGAACCGCTCCGGATACTTTTCCGCAAAGTACATGCTCATGGTGCAGGTTTTGAGATCCGAGTCAAATACATAGATATCGCTGCGTCCGCCGAACTCGGCAAGAGCGCGGCCATAGGCAACACGTGTTGAAATATTTTCGCCCATTCTCATACCTCCAGAGATGCAATCCTGTCGTCGAGTTCCTTAATCGCCTGCTCATATTCCTCCGGAGTGGGCTGGCCGCCGTGGAAGCGCGGAGTGTCCTCAAAGACTGAGACGCCGGCTCCCTTGGTGGTATGAGCGACGATCATGGTAGGTTTCTCCTGGCTCTTCTTCGCTTCTTCGATCGCGTCCGCGATCTCTTCCACGTCCTGACCGTTGACAGAGAGCACATTCCAGTTAAATGCGCGGAATTTCTCGTCGATCGGATTCGGATCCATGACCTCCGTCAGACGGCCGTCGAGCTGAATCTGATTGTTATCGACGAACGCGATCAGGTTGTTGACCCTGAAGAAGCCGGCTGCCATGGCCGCTTCCCAGATCTGTCCCTCCTGGATCTCGCCGTCGCCCAGGATTGCGTAGACATAATTGCCGACTTTGTTGGCTTTTGCGTACATGGCCATGCCAAGAGCGACGGAAAGTCCCTGACCGAGAGAACCGCCGGACATATCTACGCCGGGCACATGGATCTCAACATGACCGGAGAGGTCGCTGTCGATCCTGCGGAAGGTTTTCAGGTGTTCGACAGGGAAGAAGCCTCTGCGGGCAAGCGTAGCGTACATGACGGGAGAGCAGTGTCCTTTTGAAAGAACCAGCCTGTCGCGGTCCGCCTTGCCGGGGTCTGCCGGATCGATGTTCATGGCTTTGTTGTAAAGAACCGCCATGATGTCTGCCATCGAGAAGGAACCGCCAATATGTCCCGATCCGGCTGTATGGATGGTTTCAAGAGCGGTTTTTCTGATGTTGGCAGCTTCAAGCTCCAGTTTTCTCTTTTCTTCAGTAAGCATATTGTCTCCTTACACATCAGAATGAATGAACAGGTTACGGAAATGATTGACGGGTAACGATGGTCAGACGCAGCCGGGAACCTGGGAATGCCTGTTCCTGCCGCGTGTCCGGACATATTCATACATGCCGCCCGTCCAGAAACACTTTACCAATTATCCGGTATGAAATCAAGGAATTCTGAAGGATCTCACTGCTGTTTATGCAGGTCACACCCCGGTCTGCGGATGGCTTCCGCATTGACGGCTGATTTTGCAGCCCCGGCCTGCGGATTGCTTCCGCATTGACGGCTGATATT
>CAJOQO010000114.1 GCA_905236545.1 uncultured Lachnospiraceae bacterium | reverse complement strand
GCGGGAAAGCCTGACGATAACGGGAAAGTCTGGCGTGCCGGAAAGAAAGCTCGGGCGGGACGCGGACAGCATCCATGAGAGGATAGATCAGGACTTGATATGAACCAGGAAAACGGGAGAGGGCAGATGGATCCTTCCATCCGAAAAAGAAACGAAGTGCTTCGGGAGGAAACCTCCGCAAAGGCACATTGCATCCGCTGTCTTCTGCAGGACTATGACGAGGAGGCCTATCTCTCGAAACTGCTTCGGGTGATCCGCCTGATGAAGCCGTCGGAGCGGGCGAAGGAAGAAGTGACGAAGAAGCGTCTTCAGACCTGCACACAGTGCAGTTATCTGGACAGGGGAACCTGTCTTGCCTGCGGGTGCTATGTGGAGCTTCGCGCTTCCGTCAGAGACGGAAGATGCCCGTATAAAAAGTGGTGATTCACAGGAAACAAGTCAAAGGAAAGGGAACGGGCAGGTAGGAAAATGAATGCGAATAATTTCAGAAAGACGAAATACAATGAGCCGTTTATCGCACAGAGAGCAGATCCGTTCATTTTGCATGCGGAGGATGGCACATTTTACTTTACAGCCTCGCATCCTGCGTATGACAGAATCGTTCTTCGTCACAGCGATACCCTGAAGGGGCTGGCCGGGGCGGAGGAGATCACGGTATGGAAAAAGCATGAGGAAGGCATCATGAGCATCCATATCTGGGCGCCGGAGCTGCATTATCTGCGCGGCAGCTGGTACATCTACTATGCCGGCGGGGACAAGGATGACGTCTGGGCGATCCGCCCCTATGTGCTGAAATGCACCGGCCAGGATCCGATGACGGATCCGTGGGTCGAGATGGGAATGCTTCAGAGGGCTGACGCGTTCTGCTTCAATGATTTTTCGCTCGATATGACAGTGTTTGAGCACAGAGGACGGATGTATACGATCTGGGCGGAGAAGGTCAATCAGGGGAAGAAGATTTCGAGCCTTTACATCGCGGAGCTTGAGAGCCCGACGGTTTTGAAGACAGCGCAGGTTCTGCTGACAACGCCGGACTATGACTGGGAACGCGTGGACTTCTGGGTTAACGAGGGGCCTTCCTTCCTGGAAGCGGAGGGCAGGGTTTTTGTCTCCTTCTCCGCAAGCGCGACGGGAGCGTGCTACTGTATGGGGCTTCTGAGCGCGGATGCGGACGCGGATCTTCTGGATCCGGCATCCTGGAAGAAGGAACGGCATCCGGTGCTTCAGACAGATGAGGAAGCGGGGCTCTACGGCCCGGGCCACAACACCTTCTTCACGGATGAAGAGGGGCGGCTCGTCACCTCCTACCATGCAAGGCCCTATGATGAGATCATCGGCGATCCGCTCTATGACATCAACCGCCACACCTATCTGATGGACGTTCCGTTCGAAAACGGAATGCCGGTATTCAGCTATCAGAATAACCGGATCAACCTGTGAACCGCTTCCCTGTAAAAGCTCTGAGCGCTTACAGCGCTCAGAGCTTTACGTTTTCAGCTGAACGATCGTGACCCCGGCGTCGCCTTCTCCGTACTGTCCAAGACGGAAGGAGGCGACCCTTTTCTGTCTCCGGAGATAATCGTGGACACCCTTGCGCAATGCGCCTGTGCCCTTTCCGTGTACGATCCGGACAGAATCCAGATGGGCGACGACAGCGTCGTCCAGGTATTTTTCAAGAGCGGATACCCCTTCATCCACCGTCATGCCGAGGAGGTTGATCTCGGTTGAGACGGTGGCGGACTTGGCCATGCTGACCCGCCCGGAGCCGGAACGCTGCAGTCCCGGAGCGCGGATCGTCACCTCGTCGATGAGCTCGAGATCCTTCAGGTTTACCTGGGAATGAAGGATCCCCATGCGGACTTTCAGGTTTCCCTTCTGATCAGGCAGCGTGGTCACGGTACCCTTCAGATTCATGGATCTGACGAAGACCGAATCTCCGACCTTCAGTGTTTTCGGATCGATGCTGCGGCGTGTTTCCTCCAGGACGGAAGGATCCTTTGCCGCTGCGGCGGAGGACTTATCGAGCGCATTCATCTTCTCGCGAAGCTTCGCCCGCTCGCGCTCCATCTCCCTTGCCTTATTGGCCTCTCCGCCGTAGCGGTTGTAATTGCGGATCGTTTCATCCGCGTAGGCTTTGGTTTCGCGAAGGATCTGCGCGGCTTCCTCCCGGGCCTTTGCCAGGATCTTTTCCCTGGATTCCTCAAGCTGTCTGGAACGCCGCTCCAGCGAAGAGCGGAGCGCGGCAGCCTCATCCCGGTTTTCGTTCAGCTGACGCTGGGCGGCCTCCATGGAGATCCTCCGGTTCTCCAGATCGGAGATCACGTCTTCAAAGTCTTCTTCCGCGTCGGTAAGATGCTGCCTTGCGCTTTCGATCACTTCATCGGGCAGCCCCAGCTTTCTTGAGATCGCAAATGCATTGGACTTGCCCGGGACGCCGACCAGGAGCCGGTAGGTCGGGCGGAGCGTGGCGACATCGAACTCGCAGCAGCCGTTCTCCACTCCTGGCGTGGACAGGGCATAGATCTTAAGCTCTGAATAGTGCGTCGTGGCAATCGTGCGGATCCCCCTGCCGTGCAGGGAAGAGAGGATCGCGATCGCAAGGGCGGCGCCTTCATCGGGATCCGTCCCTGCACCCAGCTCGTCAAAGAGCACCAGAGACTTCGCGTCCGCCTGGTTCCAGAAAGAGACGATGTTTGTCATATGGCTGGAAAATGTGCTCAGGCTCTGCTCGATGGACTGTTCGTCCCCGATATCCGCGAAGACCTCGGTGAACAGGGAGAGCATGCTGTGTTCGGCGGCCGGGATGTGGAGGCCGGCCTGCCCCATGAGCGTCAGGAGTCCGACGGTTTTCAGGCTGACCGTCTTCCCGCCGGTGTTCGGCCCGGAGATCACCAGAAGATCGAAGTCCTTTCCGAGACTGATATCCACCGGGACAACACGCTTGCGGTCGATCAGCGGATGCCTGGCGCGGTGGAGGTCGATGACGCCGTCTTCGTTAAAGTCCGGGCGCACCGCGTTCATCTTCTTCGCCAGCTGCGCCCTCGCGAATACGAAGTCAAGGGCGATGAGCGTTTCGATATCCGTGACGAGCGAAGCGCTGCTTTCGGCTGCCATATTGCTGAGGGAGGCCAGGATCTTCTGGATCTCGGCCTTTTCATCCGCCTCCAGCTGCCGGATGTCATTGTTCAGCTTTACGATCGCCATCGGTTCGACGAAAAGCGTGGAGCCGGTGGAGGACTGGTCGTGAATCATGCCGGCAACCTGGGAGCGGTGCTCCGCCTTGACCGGGATACAGTAGCGGCCGTCTCTCTGCGTGATCAGCGCATCCTGAAGATACTGGCGCGCGGAGCCGTTGACGATCTCATTGAGCTGAGAATGAATGCGCTCCTGGGACTGGGCGATCTGCCGCCGGATCCGTTTCAGCTCGGGCGACGCGTCATCGGCGATCTCATCCTCGGAAAGGATGCACCGCCGGATCTCGCGGGAGAGCGCCGGTACCGGATCGAGCGCGCGGAAGAGGCCGGAAAGGCTGTCATCCCCGACAGCCGCGGCATTTTCCTCATCGGTTTTCTCATACTGCCGGGCCTTCAGCGCGGCTTCGAGAAGCCTGCCGATCGCAAGAAGCTCCGGGATCCCCATAGCGCTGCCGATCTCAAGGCGCCTGATGTCCCCGCGCAGATCCCTGACGCCGGAGAAGGAAAGGCTCCCTTTGGCATAGATTCTCCGGAGCGCGTCCGCCGTCTCTTCCTGCAGGGCAAGGATCCGGGAAAGATCCGTCTGCGGAAGAAGAGAGCGGCACCGCATCTGGCCGGGGTGCGAAGTGGCACAGCCGGCAAGCTGTTCGATGATTTTCTGGTATTCAAGAATTCTGAGTGCTTTATCGTTCATATTGAGACTCCGTGAATAGTAACGAACGGTGAGAACGCCTGCACCGGACGGCATTGCCCCGATGCCGCGGCGGATTCCATAAAGGTATTCTACTAGAAGCCGGACCGTGCTACAAGTGCGTGAACTGTCAATGCACATTTTCGACAAAGAACAGGAATGAATTTCATCTAATTTCCTACTTGCCATTTCTCCGCGGCGGGAATATCATGGAAGGCGTGCGGTCACCATATATTGTGGAGAGGCATGCACGATTTGCCTAAATATTGATTATTTTTTTATCGGGATCCGGTATTCATCGGAGGGAGATTCTCATGAGCATGGAAATCAGAGCCAATGTCATCAAGCGCAACGGACAGGAGGTTCCGTTCGAGAT
>CAJOQO010000113.1 GCA_905236545.1 uncultured Lachnospiraceae bacterium | reverse complement strand
CGGCCTGAGGAGATCGAAAGAAGAAGCTTTGCGATCATTACCGGGGAACTGGAAAGCGCCGGAATCCATATCGATGAAGCTTATGCGCCCGTCATCAAACGCTGCATCCACACATCTGCCGATTTTGATTATGCGAAAACACTTGTCTTCTCGGAAGGAGCCGTAGAGACTGCGAAAAATCTGATCCTTGGCGGCGCGGATATTGTGACGGATACCAATATGGCGCTGGCGGGCATCAATAAAAAGAAACTTTCTTTATCCGGCAGCCGGGTTCATTGCTTTATGGCGGATGAGGATGTGGCGGCTGAGGCAAAAGCGCGGGGCGTGACGCGTGCGGCGGTATCCATGGAGCGTGCGGCGAAGCTGGATAAGGACGTGATCTTTGCCATCGGAAATGCGCCCACGGCGTTGTTAAAGCTGCATGAGATGATGGAAGAGGGCCGATACACGCCCCGCTTTGTGATCGGCGTTCCCGTGGGTTTTGTAAATGTCGTGCAGGCAAAGGAACTGTTCCTTACTTCTGCGGTGCCGCATATTATCAACCTCGGGAGAAAAGGCGGAAGCAATATCGCTGCAGCGATCTGCAACGCAATCCTGTATGAACTGTGACGCTGCGTATGATACGGCGCTGAAAAGGCGGCACTGACGCAAGGGAAGCGCAGGCGGAAGAAAGGCGCCAAAACAGGAGAAGAAGCGTGTATCAGAAACAGGGGAAGGACCGGGCATAAGGAACGGGGGAAGGAACGGGCACAGGGAATGGAGAGAGGATTCACGACGGGAAGCTGTGCGGCGGCTGCAAGCAAGGCGGCGGCATATATGCTTCTTGGTGGAAAGAAGATAGAGAAGATCCGGATCGATACGCCTGCGGGGATTGCCTATGAACCCCGGATCGAAGAGATCCACAGGGGAGAGACTGTCGTTTGCTGTGCCGTCCGGAAATATTCCGGCGATGATCCCGATGTCACGAACCGGGCGCTGCTCTGTGCTGCGGTGTCCTATGATGACCGGCATACGGAACAGTCTGAGATTCGGATCAGGGGAGGAAATGGGATCGGGACCGTCACCCGTCCGGGTCTTGATCAGCCTGTTGGAAGTCCCGCGATCAACACGGTTCCGAGAGAGATGATCCGAAAAGAAGTCAGGGAAGTAATGGATCTTTTTGACTACCGCGGGTCGCTGACGGTGGAGCTGTCCGTACCGGGCGGAGAGGAGCTGGCGAAAAAGACCTTTAATCCGCGGCTCGGTATCGTGGGGGGGATCTCCGTGATCGGAACCACGGGGATTGTGGAACCGATGAGCAGAAAAGCGCTTCTTGACACGATCCGTGTGGAGCTGTCTCAATTGCGCGCCTCAGGGTCAGATACAGCGGTGATCTCACCGGGTAATTACGGTCTCGCGTTTATGAAAGAGCAATATGATTACGACCTGGACAGGGCAGTCAAGTGCTCGAATTATATCGGAAGGACGCTGGATATGGCGCTCGAGATGGGGTTTCATGGCATTTTGCTGTGCGGGCATATCGGCAAACTGATCAAGGTATCCGGGGGCATCATGAATACACATTCCCGGGAAGCGGATGCAAGGATGGAGTTAATGGCGGCGGCAGCGGTGAGAAGCGGTGCCTCTCATGAAACGCTTGTACGGATCCTTTCGTGCGTATCCACCGAGGAGGCATACGGATACTTAATGAAAGAGGGCATTGAAGAATCCTGTATGGAGACCGTCATGGAGAAGATCGGATCTTATCTGGACAGACGGGTCGGCGGACGGGTGCAGACAGAATGCATGATCTATTCCAATGTTTACGGGCTTCTCGGTGTGACCGGGGGTGCTTTGGAACTGTTGAATACGGCTAAGGAGGGACTGATATGATCCACTTTGTCGGGGCGGGGCCCGGTGCGCCGGATCTGATCACGGTCCGGGGGATGAAGCTCTTAAGAGCGGCTGATGTGATCATCTATGCGGGGAGTCTGGTCAATCCGGCACTTCTTCAGTATGCGTCTGCCCATGCTGCTGTTTATGACAGCGCCTTCATGACGCTGGAGGAGATCATGGCGCTCATGCTTGAGGCAGACCGGGAATCCAGAGAGATCGTAAGACTTCATTCGGGAGATCCGAGTGTTTACGGTGCGATCCGGGAACAGATGGACCTATTGGATGAGCATCATGTGGATTATGACACATGTCCCGGCGTCAGCGCCTGCTTCGGGGCTGCGGCTTCGCTTAAGCTCGAATACACGCTGCCGGGGAAGACGCAGACGTTGATCCTGACAAGGATGAAGGGGAAGACTGCGGTTCCGGAAAAGGAAAGCATACGGCGTCTTGCCGCACATGGCTCGTCCATGGTCATTTACCTGAGTACGGGTATGCTGGGTGAGCTGTCTGAGGAACTGATCCGCGGAGGGTATGCGCCGGACACGCCGGCTGCACTGGTTTACAAAGCGACCTGGCCGGAAGAAAGATGCTTCCTCAGCACCCTGGCATCCCTTGCCGAAACCGGGAGGGAGAACGGGATCTGCAAAACGGCGCTGGTGCTTGTGGGGGATGCCATTTTGCACAGGGACGGCCATGAGAGATCGAAGCTGTATGATCCGTCCTGTGAAACGGAATTCAGGAAAATATGAAAAAGAGGGCAATCTGTTTTACAAGGCAGGGCAGAGATCTGATCGAGAGGCTGATCGAGACGTGCCGGACGAAGAGGATCCTGCCTCCGGAGGGTTATATGCTTTCCGGGACGGCTGATCCGGGAAGCCTTAAAAAAGTCCGGACCTCCATCCGGGAATGGATGGAGGAAGCCTTCCGGGACAAAAATGCGATCCTGTTTGTCGGCGCTGCAGGCATAGCGGTTCGAGCCATCTCGGGACTTCCGGAGGATAAGCTGAAGGATGCTCCGCTGCTTGTTCTTGATGATGGGGGAAGGTATGTGATCCCGATTCTTTCGGGACATGCCGGAGGCGGCAACAAGCTGGCGGTGACGGTGGCTGAGCTGCTTCATGCAGAAGCTGTGATCACCACATCATCGGACGTAAATGGCGCTTTCCCGGCGGATGTATTTGCCGTGGAAAACCGGCTGACGATCCGGAACCGGGCCGGAATCAAAAAGGTTTCGGCAAAAGCGATCGAAGGCAGGAGCATCACGCTCTCCATTAAGAACTACCCGCCGAAGGAGCCGGTCGATCTCATCGTCGCGGATGAGACGGATGCGGAATACAGCCTTCTTTTAAGCCCAAAAGAGTATACGGTCGGACTCGGCATGAAAAAGAATACCAGGGAGGAAGACCTGGAGAGATTCTTTCTCGGGATTCTTTCTGATCATGGCCTTCATCCGGATGACGTGTACGCGCTGTGTACGATCGATCTGAAAATGGAGGAACCCGCCCTTCGATGCATTTCCGACAGGTACTCGATCCCGGTGCTCGCCTTTGACGCGGAGCTGCTTTGCAAGGCGGAAGGAGAATATCATGCATCCGGGTTTGTGCTCCGCACGGTCGGTGTTGATAATGTTTGCGAGCGTGCGGCGGTTCTTGGCGCCGGACCGGGCGCAAAGCTGATCGTGCCCAAAAGCGCCGGGAATGGGATGACGGCGGCTGTCGCGAGGAGGCGGAGATGAAAGGGAAAGTGTTTGTCGTAGGAATCGGGCCCGGCGATGCTCGGATGATGACAAAAGAGGCAGAGGAAATCCTCGGTCTGTGCGATACGATTGTCGGCTACAAGACGTATATTGACCTTGTCAGGAACCGCTATCCGGATAAGGAGATCATCGAAAATGGCATGCGGAGTGAGGTTGAGCGCTGTCAGATCTGCATCCGCGAGGCCTTGTCCGGGAAGAAGGTTGCTTTGATCTGCAGCGGAGATGCGGGGATCTACGGGATGGCTTCGCCCTTGCTTGAAGAAATGGAGAAGGATGGATTCAACGATGTCACGATCGTTCCGGGGGTGACCGCGGCATTAAGCGGCGCGGCTGTTCTGGGGGCACCGCTCGGCCATGATGTGTGCCTGATCAGCTTAAGCGATATCCTTACCCCGTTTGCGCTGATCGAAAAAAGGCTGCGCTGTGCCGCCGGGGGGGATTTTTGTATTGTGCTCTATAATCCTGCGAGCGCGAAACGCCCGGATCACCTGAAGCGGGCCTGCGATATTCTGATGGCTCAGCTTTCTCCGGAGACGATATGCGGCTATGTCCGGATGATCGGAAGAGAAGGAACGGAAAAGAAGATCTGTACGCTGAAGGAGCTGCGGGAGGAGAAGGTCGATATGTTTACAACGGTCTTTATCGGAAACGCTGCGACGAGGATGATCGGGGGGCGGATGGTCACGCCCAGGGGGTACCATTTATGAAGAAAGTGGTGATCTTCGGAGGAACCACAGAAGGGCGGATGCTGTCCGGACGGCTCTCGGAAACGGGACGGGCGCATCTTGTCTGCGTTGCCGGGAAATACGGGGAGGAGCTTCTTGCGGAAACGGATTATGCACGGATCTGCACGGGGCGTATGGACGAAGAGGAGATGGTTCGCTTTTTTGCGGCGGAGAGAATGGGGGAGGATGACCTGATCCTGGACGCCACACATCCCTATGCGGCGCAGGTTACTGAAAACATCAGGAAGGCAGCTGAGAAGACCGGAGCGACCTGTGTCAGGATCATACGGGAGCGGGGCGTGTATCCTTCGGGGGATGTTTCATGCTATGCGGATGCCGCGGCATGCGCGAGGGAGCTGAGGAAAGAGAGCGGCAATATTCTGCTGACGACGGGGAGCAGGGAATTAGCGGCTTATTGCGCGGAGGTTCCTGAGGAGGTCAGGAAAAGGACCTATGTGAGGATTCTGCCCTCCGAAGAGAGTCTCGCAATCTGCAGGAGGGAAGGGATTGCGGCCGATCATATCATCGCTATGCAGGGGCCATTTACGGAGGGGCTGAATCGCGCGCTCTTCGGGCAATATAAGATACGGCATCTGGTGACGAAGGAGAGCGGAAAAGCGGGGGGCTTTGAAGAAAAAGTGAAAGCCGCCGAAAAAGAGAAAGTGAAGATCCATCTGATTGAAAGACCTGTATCGGAGGAGGGGATGACGCCGGAGGAAGCGTGGGAGAAGTTCTTTGCGGCGGAGACTGCGATGCCGGGGGACGGCGCGCTCCCGGCGACAGACGAAGGGGCTTCGGACCGGGATGCGCTTCCGGTGGTGACACTTGCAGGAATTGGCATGGGAGCGGAAGAAGGGATGACCCTTGCGGTGCGAAATGCCATAGAGGAAGCGGATGTGGTGTTCGGAGCCGGAAGACTGGTGCGCGATCTGAACGTTCCGGAAAAGTATGAGATGTATAGAGCCGGCGAGATCATCCCGGTGCTTGAGGCTGTCCGCCCGGAAAAGGCGGTGGTTCTTTTTTCCGGAGATACAGGTTTCTACAGCGGTGCAAAAGAGGCGGCGGAGATCTTTCGAAAGTGGAGAAGCCACATCCGGATCCGGATCTTGCCGGGAATCTCATCCGTATCGTTTCTGGCCGCGAAGCTTGGGGAAAGCTATGAGGATGCTGTGATCACAAGTCTTCATGGCAGGAATACCGCCGTGGATGTTGCGGAACTGATTCGTAAAATAAGCTGCGCAGAGAAGACGTTTGTTTTGCTGTCCGGCGGAAGCGACGTGCCTGTGATCGCAGATGCCATGCTGCGCTCCGGGATTGATGGCAGGATCTATGCGGGGGCGAAGCTATCCCGTCCCGGGGAACAGATCGTAGAGATCTCCGTCGAAGAAGCGATGACGTACGCTTCAGACGGTCCCGTGACGATCATGATCCGGAACCTTCATCCTGCAGGGCGGCCGCTCCTGCCGCAAAGACGCGATGAGGACTTTGAGAGGGACGGCGTGCCGATGACGAAGGAATGTATCCGCCATGAAAGCCTGATCCGTCTTGCGCTGAGAGAAAATGACCTGCTGTTTGATATCGGCGGAGGAACCGGTTCCGTGGGGATCGAAGCCGCATCCCTGCATCCTTCGGTGCAGGTGAAGATCTTTGAAAAGAATCCGAAAGCAGTGAAGCTGATTCGGCGCAACGCTGTGAAGAATGGCGTTCCTCATGTGACGGTACTGGAAGGAGAAGCATCGGAGCTGCTTTATGGAATGGAAAAGCCGGATTGTGTATTTATCGGCGGAAGCGGCGGGAAGCTGAAAGAGATTCTGGAGATTCTGCACCGGAAAGGAAGGAGCATCCGCTATGTGATCACGGCAGTAAGCCTTGAAACCCTTGGAGAAGTAACGGACCTTCTTCAGGCATACGATACAGCGGGTGAAAGAATCATCCAGCTTGCCGTCACAAATGTGGAAAGGACCGGGCAGTACCGCATGATGCGGGCGCTCAATCCGGTCTTTCTCATCTCTTTTACTTTATAGGAGGCGTGCTCCGGGGGCAGGGGGGAGGAAAAGATGACAGAGAAGAAGATCCCCAGGGTGCTGCTCGCAGCACCTTCAAGCAACAGCGGGAAGACGCTGCTGACATGTGCGCTGCTGGATGCGCTCAAAAAGCGGGGATGCCATCCCGCATCCTTTAAGTGCGGCCCGGATTATATTGATCCCATGTTCCATAAAGAGGTACTGCAGGTGGAGGGAAGAAATCTGGATTCCTTCTTTATGGCGGAGCATGAGATCCGGCAGGCGCTGGGCGGGTGCAGCGGAGACTGCGCTGTCATAGAGGGCGTGATGGGGATCTATGACGGAGCGGATGTCAGGAGTGACCGGGGCTCCTCTTATGAGATCGCAAGGGTTACGGGTACGCCGGTCGTTTTGATCGCGGATGCCTCAAAGACCGGGCGAACCCTGATCTCCGGGATAAAAGGAATCCTCTCAGACGACCGGGAAGGACTGATCAGGGGATTGATTCTCAATCGAATCGGAGATGCATTTTATGCTTCCTTAAGGCCGGTACTGGAAGCAGAGCTGTTTAAGGCCGGCTATCATGCAGAGATTCTGGGATATGTGCCGATGATTCGTGACGCCGGATGGAAAAGCAGGCATCTGGGACTGATTCTTCCGGGGGAGATCGAAGGCCTCTATGATCAGATCGAAACAGTCGGGAAGCGTATGCAGGAGCATGTGGATCTTGACCGCCTGCTGCATGTGATGGAGGAGGCGCCGGGGATTTGTTCTCAGGAAGAAAACAGCCGGAGTCAGTCTTGCGGTTCTCCTGAAGAGCAGCTGACCCTGGCGGTGGCGCATGATGCGGCGTTTTGCTTTTACTACGCGGAAAACCTGGAGCTTTTTGCGAAGAAGGGTGTGAAGATCCGGTTCTTTTCTCCGATCAGCGACAGCAGGATCCCGGAAGACGCCTCCGGGATCCTGCTTGGAGGAGGCTATCCGGAACTGTTTCTGGAAGAACTCAGTCACAACACTTCCATGCTTTCCGGACTGCGGTCTGCTCTGCTTGGCGGGATGCCGAGCCTTGCGGAATGCGGCGGATTCATGTATCTGCACAGAGGAATCACGGATGAAGCGGGAAGGCGTTTTGAGATGGCAGGTGTTGTCGACGGGGAGTGTTTCTATACGGGACATCCTGTAAGATTCGGATATATGGAGCTTGGAGAACCGCTGGAGTGCGAAGACCCGTACCGCGATTTTTCCCATATGCGGGGACATGAGTTTCACTACTATGACAGTACCTGTAACGGAAAGGCTTTCACGGCCCGAAAGCCCTGTAAGGACAGTTCCTGGAACTGTATGGTTTCGGCACATAACGGACTGTGGGGATTTCCCCATCTCTACTATGGATCAAAAACTTCCGCGATTGATCTTTTTACAGACAGGATGAGGAAATACAGGAACGGACACAAGTGACCGGGAGTCTGACGTGGTGCAGGATCGCTGAACAGAGTACATGAAAAGTTTTCGAGAATTGTGTTAAAAACAGCTCCAATCCGCGGTATAATTTTTCTGGGAAGACTGATGAATTCTACTGGCCTGCTTTTCCTGCCGTATCCGGCCTGAAGAAGGAATGCTGCAGCACAGAAGGTTTTTTGATTGAGGGGTGGTTTGGGTGAAGTCCTTAAGAAGCAGGATCTCGCTGCTGACAATCTGTCTGCTGAGTGTTGTCATGATCGCTGCCGCGGTGTCCGGCGTTACGGCGATCAGGGATATCGGAAACAGAGCCGCTGACCGGCTGCTGCTCCTTTTGTGTGAAACCGGAGAGAAAAACCTGGATTTCTATTTCGAGAGCGTGGAGCAGTCTGTGGAGATGGTATCCGCGTATGTGGAATCTGACCTGGATGGCCTGGAAACGGAAAAACTCCGGGCTCACCTGGAACGCGCCAGGGGCATTTTTTCAAAGCTGGCATACCAGACGGACGGAGTGGTTACCTACTATTACCGCATCGATCCGGCGGTCTCAGATACGGAAAAGGGATTCTGGTATGTCAATCTGGACGGCGAGGGCTTTCAGGAGCATGAAGTCACTGACATCACCCTTTATGATACGGATGATACATCGAAGCTGGTCTGGTTTACCGTGCCGAAGGCAACAGGAAAGTCCATCTGGCTTCCGCCTTATATCACGGACAACCTTGATGTCCGGGTTATTTCCTATAACACGCCGATCTACTATAACGGGACGTTTGTCGGTGTTGCCGGTATCGAGATCGACTACTCCACCATGGCGGAGGTAGTCGACAGCATCACGCTTTTTGACAGCGGATATGCATTTATCAATGACGAAGAGGGGACGATCATCTACCACCCTCATATTGACGTGAAGGAGCTGATGGTGAACCATCCAAAGATTCCTGACGGACTGCTGAGCGACGATACGATTATTCAGTACAGCTTTGAGGGGGTGGAGAAAAAGGCGGTATGGCTTCCGCTTGAGAACGGGATGCGGCTGAATGTCACGGTTCCCGTATCAGAGATAGACGCTCTGTGGAAGGACTGGATCGCAAAACTGGCGGTAATCTTTGCGATCCTTCTTGCCGGTGCCGTCCTCCTGACCGCTCTCTTTTCGGGGCGCATCACGAAGCCTCTCCGGGATCTTACCGCCGCTGCAAAGAAGGTGGATGACGGTGATTATGATTTTGAGCTGCAATATAACGGAAAAGATGAGATCGGGGTATTGACAAACACGTTTCGGGATCTGACGGCCCATTTGAAAGAATACATCACGGATCTGAATGATCTCGCTTTTGCGGATGCTTTGACTTCCCTGCACAACAAGGGAGCATTCGATAAATGCCTTCAGGAGATCGAGACGAGTGAAAAAGGCCCCGGCGGCCCGCTGGATTTTGCTGTCTGCATCTTTGACTGCAATGACCTGAAGAAGGTGAATGACCGGAATGGTCATGATAAGGGGGACATCTACCTCCGTGAGTCGGCAAAGATCATCTGTGAGGTATTTGACCACAGTCCGGTATTCCGGATCGGCGGGGATGAGTTCGCGGCAGTCCTGATGGGAAGCGATTACCGGGACAGGGAAGAACTGCTGAAGCGTTTTGATGAGAAATGTCTGGCAAAACGCAGGAATGAAACGGATGACTGGGAAAGGATCGATATTTCCCGCGGGATGGCAGTGTACGATCCGAAGGAAGATGAAACGGTGAATGATGTCGTGCGCCGCGCTGACAAGCTGATGTACGATCACAAATGGAGACGCAAGCATCATCTGGACGCGGATCCGGAGCCGGAAATCGATGAACGGACCGGGTTAAAGACCAGAGCCGCATTCCGAAAGGATTTTGAGTCGTTTGTGGGGGTGCAGCTTCATGTCATGGTACTGGATCTGGATGGATTCAGGGAACTGAACGACGAGAAAGGACGTGCTTTCTGCGACGGTGTCCTTTCGGCTGCCGGCGAAGTGCTGACGGAATGCTATGACGGGTGCAGCGCCTACCGCTACGGCCTCGATGAATTCCTTGTAATCGGAAAGAATGATCCGGAGAAGAATTTCGCACAAGCCTGCGAAAAGGCCGGGAGGATGCTGAAGGAATCCGGTACCAGCTTCTCAGCAGGATATGTATATGGAACTACGAAGGATACGCAGGATGTCCGCAGCATGATCGCACAGGCTGAAAACATGCTTCAGGAAGCAAAGAGGGAAGGAAAAGGCCGGTTCAGGGGAAAGGAATATCACGGAAGCTGTGAAATGCTTCCGGAAGAGATCCGGCCGTGAATAGGGTTACGTTATATACAGTTACTATTCACGGTTCCTTCCCCACAGACCGTGAACCGTCTGCGCTGCCGCGCATCCGTCGCTGCTTCGCAGCTTCTGTTCCCGGTTGTGGG
>CAJOQO010000112.1 GCA_905236545.1 uncultured Lachnospiraceae bacterium | reverse complement strand
GGCTGATCCTCCTGTACCATCTTTACGGCTTTTCTCATGCTCTCCGAAGCGTTTTTATCCGCAACCTCCGTCGTCACTCCGAGCGTATACACCTCTCCGTAAGCGGTTCCTCTCACAGCACCCGGACCTGCTCCGCTCATCAGGAAGCATTGCGTCTCATAGGGATGCTCCGAGTCATCCGTACCGGTTTCAGCCAGATAGAGATAGTCGCAGCCAAGATTGCGCTTGCTCTCATTGACGCGGGAGAGGATCCACGAATAGGCAATCTCCGCAAACAGTTTCTGATCCTCGTCAGGCAGCGCCTCAACCTCCTCCCGGCTCAGATACCGGATGGAACGATCCGGATTCCTGGCAGAAAAGAGCCTCTCCTTCGCTTCCGTGGCGCTCTCTCCCGAGAAATCGACGTCATACTCCACGTCCATCCGGTCCTTATGCTCATACCAGTACGAAAGAAGCCATTCACAGGACGGATATTCCCGCAGCGCGGAGATCACCTCCCTCGCTGTTTCCGCTGCCCGCTTTCCCAGTTCAACTCTGACGCTCTGTTCCGTAACCGCGTACTGCACAACCAAAGTGAACATACCTGCCACGATCACCCCGGCTATAATCAGGTAGCTGAGCTGTTTGGAGATTCCTCTTATTGTCCTTTTTTTCCGCTTCATCCGCATCGACGCTCCTTCCGGGATCTGAACTTCACTCTTCCGGTATTTCGAAGGAAACATTCTCCGTCTCAAATGCCGTACAATAGAAATTCATCTCATCGCCCCCGATATCGTAATCGCCGATATCGATCTCGATCGAATTGTCTTCCGTTATATTATACACCGCGCCTTTCAGGAGTTCATCGGCCGTATAGCAAAGGCACACACCGGTCTCATCGTCGATGACCATATCACATTTGTAGGTAAAGGTAATGGTACCCGGTTCCGCGTGATACAGCCCGCAGGGCCGTCCGAGGTATTCCGTTTCTTCCGTAAGATCGGCGCCAAGCCATCTGATAAAAGTCTGATCCGCGCAGTCCCAGAAGGGAGAAGTTTTATCGCGTACGCTTCTTGCGCTCATCGATACGCCGTCCCATTTGCCAAAGCCGTCCTCCAGAACAGGATACATATGGAAGCCGTCCTCCGTCCTGACAAATACCCTCTCGTCTTCCCCGTCAAGATAATGGATATTTCCATCCGCGTCTCTCTCCAGAAGGGTAATGACCTCATTCCTGTTTTTGTCCATGCGGTGGTAGGAAACAGAGTAGGTGTCGGGCATCCTGACCGGGTCAGGAAGCTCCATGACAAAATGAACCGTTCCCTTTTCTTCCTGATCTCCTTCTTTTGAGATTCCATCCGCCCCGGTTCCAAAGAGAGAATCCCAGAAATCTTCTGAATACTGATCCGGATTCTTCGCGATCTTTCTGACCTGTTCGATGATCCATTCCTTACTGCTCTGCGGATCCTTTCCGGTCATGCCCAGAAGAACGGGCAGCATTTCCCTGACCTTAGCAAGCAGCTTTTCTTCCAGAGCCGCCTTCCGGTCTTCCTCCTTTATCTCCTCCTGCGTCTCCTGCTGCGCCTCCTCCTGCGTCTCCTCCTGGTTCTCCTTCTGCGTCTCCTCCTGGATCGCGTCCGCTGCACCCTTCTCTGTATCACCGGCAGAAACAACCGTCGCCGGCAGCAGAGCAGCTGTCATCAGAAACGCAATCAGAGCTCTTCCTGTCTTTTTGATCATCATTCCTTCCCTCCTGCCTCCTGATATGAATGCAACTATCGGGGCAATCTCCCCATTCACACGATTACTGCCGGGGCAATAGAGATTCTGCGGCTGTCCGGTACAGCTCCTGAGGACCGGGCCGCTGCCGGGTCGGATGAATCCCGGGTACGGTTATTTCCGTATCCGGGATTCTCTTTATCAGGTGCGGTAATAAAAATCAGGATGCTTCACAGCTTCTGTTCCTATAAAACCATGGACAGAATCCCGAAAAACGCGGCCAGAAGAATCAGAAACAATACCTCCTGCTTCCACCGGTTCCGGAGAAGACCGACCGTCTCCCGCATAAATGCATTGGGCCAGAACCACCACTTTGTCCTGCTGCCGATCCCCTCTGCGTGCAGTCCTGCCAGGCCCGCCCAGACACCGCTTCGGAACACATGATAATTGGTGGTGGAAAACACCACCTTTCCTTCCGGATCGATCTCTCTGGCAATCTTTCCTGAATACTCCATGTTCTGATAAGTATTGAGTGCCTGGTTCTCAGCCCTGATCACCGTCTCCGGTATCCCCTTCGCGATCAGATAGCGACGGATCGCTTCCGCCTCCGGCATCGTTTCATTTCTGCCCTGGCCTCCGGACGGGATCAGAACCGCTTCCTTTCCGGTCTCCTGCTTCTGCTGAGCCCAGAACGCGATGGCCCGGTCTGTCCTTCCCTGCAGAAGCGGCGG
Organism: uncultured Lachnospiraceae bacterium; assembly: GCA_905236545.1. Lineage (GTDB taxonomy): Bacteria > Bacillota > Clostridia > Lachnospirales > Lachnospiraceae > Porcincola. Next base: position 11,521 of record CAJOQO010000112.1, on the reverse strand, counting down.
AAGAGATCCGTCTTTCCGGAACCAGCATCCCAGAATCACGATAAAGTCCTTATCTCTTTCCGGCTGATATCCCGCCGCCTTGATCCCGCAGATGATGGATCCCATCAGCATACACTCAAAATAGACGAACACCGTGGCGTATGTATTCTGAAGGACGTCGATGACGCGCATCATGGTTTCGGATCCGCTGTGGTCTCTGGTAAACAGAAACCAGCCAAGGGCTTCTCCCGCGATCAGAAACACACTGATCAGGATCCCCAGAATATTCTGGATTCTTGGTTTCTCATGCCGGAGCAGCGCGACATTGCTTATGACCATGGCAGCGGCGAATGCCACGACCAGAGGAGTGGTCAGATACATAAATCTCCAGCTTGCGCTCTTGATCTCGCTGTATGCCATCAGCATCGGGTAATCCCGGGGATTCAGGATATGCCGGACAGACGCATTGAGCGTTACAAGGGCGCAGATCAGCGAGAACAGCGAGAAGCCGGCGTAATAAATCGTTGCATAGCTGTAAAACAGACATCCCTTCGCCCGGAAAAAATACCACAGCATGATGGCACAGACCAAAAACCAGAACACCGGTACAGCAACCAGGACGGCTCCGTCCCCTGTGAATCCTCCTGTAGAATAGTCATATACCGTGCCCAGAGGCCCTACCTTCAGAAAACTGTTTCCGATCTCCTCGCCCTGCGCGTCGCGGACGACGATAGAGCTTTCTCCGGAATGTCCCGGATCAACCGGGACTTTCATGTACCCGTCCCCGATCTCTGCTTCCCCGTGCCTCAGCACCTCCGGGGCTTCCACTTCGACTGACACCCTCCGGGGCTCCGGAGCTTTTCCCCCGTACCCTTCCAGCGGAATCGTAACCGTATAGGAATCGAGAACAGTAAAACGGCAGGCCACACAGAAAAGGATCAGCACCACTGCACATATCATTATCTGTTTGAAAGCTCTGTTAACAATCATGATCACACATTATCAATCAATATGTTCATTATACATTTTATGATGCGGGGGTCAAAAGGTACTTTTGCCCCTGTCTGTAAAATGCAATATGCTTTTTCTGCCTCAGGAACGTCACTGGTCTTATCAACAGGAAACAGAGTGCGTCAGCATTTCCTTAAAAAACCAGCGTATCCAGCTCTGAAGTCAGTTCCGAGATCTTTCTCACACAGCTGCTAATGAGCTCGCGGCCCGCCTCGGACGGTTTTCCCATCTTACAAAGCTTGCGGATCATGCGAGAGCAGCACAGCAGCGAGGCCTTCTGCTTCACTTCGCGCAGCCGTTCCCCGTCTTCGGTTCCCAGATAGCGCTTCAGGAAAAGATCAAAAAAGGTACAGGCGGTTTCATAGGAAAACCCCATAAACTTCTCAACAGCAGAGGGATCTTCCTCCCCCAGAAACACATAGAAGTAATACAGATCACTGAGTTCTACGATGGGATGTCCTATGGAGATTCTGTCCATGTCGATCAGGATCGGTTCGTCATTTTGCATGAACACATTGTTCGTATGAAAATCACCGTGCACCAGAGTATTTACCGGGGGCAGAGCCTCGAACAGTTTCCGGCACTTTTCGCCCAGTGCACTGTCTTCCCGCCCGATGCCGCCGTCGATGTAGTCCATCACCCTCCCGGCAGCATCCGGAAAACCGTCGTCCCCGGATACTTCCGTACTGTGAATGCTGAGGGCCAGATCCGCCATGATATTTGCGTAGATCCCCACCTGCCCGGGAGATCTTGCGATGCGCTCGGAGACTGTCTCCGAATTCACCAGCTCGTACATCGCCCCATACCGGTCCCCCACAGAGACGATTCCGAAAGAAATCGCCGTGGGAAGGCCCAGGATAAAGGCCTGGCGGCTCTGGGCGATCTCCTTCTCGACATCGTGATAGGTATTGTTCTGATTGAATACCTTTATGACCAGTTCGTCGTCATATCGATACACGTCACTCTTCGCTCCGTGTCCGATCTTCTCACATCCATCGACAGAAACCTCACGGTACTTCTTGTACCGGGCCTTCTCCGAATCAAAGGATCCCGGCCAGATAAAATTGATATGCTTGATCAGCTCCTTGAACGCGCCGGTCTTGTTGAGGGAAAGCTCCAGTGCCTCCGCGACGCTGCGGTAATACCAGCCCTGAATGGAAGGATCCCTCTGATGGAGCTCCTCCCACATGATATCTCCGCTCTCTGAATACATCCGCGCCAGCGACCGGATATTCGCCAGCGTGTCAGCCAGCGTGATCATCCTGACCCCGTTGTCCTTACTGTTCTGCAGGATGTGCAGGGAGCTCTCCTTGCGCCGCTGCCATGACTCAGTCCTTTCCTCTTCCGGAAACACCTTCTCCGTTACACTCGATACCAGATGCGCCACGCGCCTGCCGAAACGCTTTTCGATCTCCGACAGCGTGCCATCGGTTTCCTCCACGATATCATGAAGAATTCCGGCCGTGATGATCTCCTGGTCATCCGTCATGGTAGCCAGAATCTGCGCCACCTCCAGGGGGTGCAGAATGAAGGGAATGGCCTTGAACTTGCGGACCTTCCCCTGGTGCATGATCGTCGCGTAGACGATCGCTTCCTCCAATATATTCATCATCTTTTTCAGATCCTCCTTTCCGGGACAATCTCACGCGCGGTTCAGGCATACCCCTTTCCGGTTTACCATCCCTGCTGCTTCCCCGAAAAGCCGCATAACTCCTATTCAAAACTCAGCTTGTCTTCCAGAACCTCCAGGTCTGTCCGGTCATCCAGTTCTTTCTGCACTTCCTCCGCCAGCAGAATCTCATCCGTGATAACGGCGTCGATCTCCGAATCCAGGAAATGATACATCTTATCCCTCGTATTCACCGTCCATACGATCGCCTGTTTTCCAGCTCTGTGAATCTCATCGATATTCCCCCTGATGGCCGCTTCCTCCTCCATGATCATCAGATCGCAGGTCAGTTTGGAAACATCCCCAAGGCTGGCGAAAAACAGGGTTCCCGTTTCGAATTCAGGATAGGTTGTCTCCGCGTATCTGATCACATCATAATTCAGCGAGATCAGCGCCGTATCTTCCACACAGTCACGCTCCCTGATCATCCGGACCACATCATCCACCATCTGCCGGTCCGTCGTCGGGCCCTTCATTTCGATAAAGAGCTTTCCCCTTCCTTTGATAACATCCAGCATTTCCTCAAGCGTTGCCACCGGAAGCTCCTTTCCGCTTCCGGTCGTATCCTTGATCCTGAGTTTCCTGACCTCCTCCATGGTCATATCCGCCGGGGCTTTCTCCACACCGGTAAGACGCTTGAAGTCATTGTCATGATTGATGATGTAACAGCCGTCCTTCGTACGCTGAATATCGATCTCACATCCATAGCATCCATGCCCGACCGCCTTTTCCAGTCCATCGATGGAGTTCTCAGACGCCAGCGACCCGCCTGCCCTGTGCGCCACGATCTTCACGGGATCCCTGTCTGTAAACAGCCGGTTGTAAAACACGCCGATCGCGATCGAAACAAGAAAGAACAGGGCAAATATCGCGGCAATCATTATGACCTTCCAGAGATAACGGGATTTTTTCGGACGCTCTGCCCAGAGCTGCCTGCCCCTTCCGGTAAACTCCAGATAATACCGGCTGAGCCGGAGCATAAAGTAAGCACCGCTGAGAAGCGCCACGACGGAAATCATATACTTCCCGGTCAGGACGAGAAACGCTGCGGCTGACCGGTACCCTGTAACCTCCATGTCCGTTGCCGACAGGTTCCGGCCGCCTCTCACCGCCTTTATGAGATCGACCGTATAGTTTTTCGGCAGAACCTCTCCCGCGCCGCCAAGGATCCAGTCCGGAATGCGGGTAAACAGAAACACTGCCGCCAGATTGACTGCCAGGATCACCAGCCCTGTCAGAAACAGCCCCTTCAGATAACGCCATCTGTTTTCTTTTACGATACGGGAGGAATACTTTCTTCCCTCTGATGGTTTTTTCTCATCCAGAAGAATCGCATGCAGAGTGAAGGAAGACCGGAACACGAACCAGACCAGATATACGATCAGTGCGATAAACCCTGCAGCCAGAAACGGGTTCTTCATCATCGTATTCAGAATGAAGTTCGGGATATAGAATGCTTTGGACACGCTGATCGTAAACCCCACACCGCTGAGGGGAACCGCGATCAGAATAAAGAGAATCACCCCGATCCCATACGGGTTCAGGAACCGCTTCAGTGATCTTACCCCTCTTCCGATGCTTCTCCGGATGCCCGCCTGACGTCCGTTCAGAATATCATCTGTCAGATAGATCTGGGAAAGCAGCTCCAGCGTCAGAAACAGCATCACAAGCAGCAGCCCAAGGAAGAGAATCACCGGAAAGCGCCAGCTCAGAATAAAGGTCCAGAATGTCGCAGTCGTAAACACATCCCCTCCGATCCCTGCAACCCAGCGGATCAGCTCCGTCAGAAGGACGGCAGGCACCACAAGGATGAGACCGGACAGAATCTGATATGTCCACATTTCCGGAAGCGCCTCAAACGAAAGTTTCCGAAATGGAATCTCTTTCGGTGCGGTATTCTCCTGCTTTGTGCTTTGTTTCATCCTGATACTCCCCGGACTCAGTAAACAGCTTCCGGCATTTTCTCCCAGGGAAACGCTGATAGAATCCGTGTTTCCTCCGTTATGTTTCATCATGCCATTTTTGTCTGAAAAAGTAAAGAGTCTGCCGCTCCCGGGCTCTGAAACCAGACAAGGCCTCCCTCTGCGGGAGACCTTGAAAAGAAAAAACGATGTTGATCCTTGCTGTTTACAGCCAGCATTCTTACATTCCGATGAGTTTCCCGAGCAGCGTAAATGCGATGTAAACCGTCGGGATCAGCAGGCCGACCAGAAGCTCCACGGAGAAAACCCTGCCTTCCTTCCCTTTCAGCCGTCCGTGTCCTTTCCTGGCTTCCCGATAGATCAGCTCTCTTTCGGCTGCCTTCGCGATCGTCCGGATCACGATAACCGCAAGAATGATGCAGCCCACCGCTATCACTCCGTAGATGATCCAGTATACAAGGCTCAGATCCTGAACAGAGGTGTTCCCGGCTTCTATCAGCATATTCCGCATATTCTCCGGCAGAAACCTTCCCAGATAAACAAGAAGCACGGTCACGCTGTTCAGGCACATATGCGCCAGCATCGACGCGTAGACGGAGCCGGACGCTTCCACCAGGTAAGCCAGAAACAGGCCGACTGCAAAGGCATACAGAAACTGATTCAGGTTCCCGTGGGCCAGGGCAAACATCAGGGCGGTGATGACCGCTGTCTTAAACAGCCCGCAGCTGCGCAGGCACTGGAACATCACTCCGCGAAACAGGTATTCCTCCACGACAGCCGGAAGAACCGCCATATAGATCAGGTTCAGCAATACCGGCTTCTCCCAGACCACCGTTCCTGTCAGGAGGGAATAATGCTCGATCCGGAGAACAATGTTATTCGGTACGAAAAGCTGGCTCAGCAGGTTCAGATAATTCGTGACCGGCAGCAGGATCACTGCCAGAAGGATCGTCCAGAGGATCACCCTGATGCCGATCCTCTTCATCCTGGTGCCGCGCATCACCTCGAACCGGTTCCTGATCAGAATCACGACAACAGGAATCAGTAGTTCAAGCTCCACAAGCGCATGAGCACTGTAATAATTCAGATGCCGGTCCAGCTTCGTTATATTAACCAGAAGTCCTGCGATGATCCACACTGCCATCATCGCCAGGTACTGGATACCGGCTAATCTGCTTTGATTCTGCATAGTCCCTTTCCCCCGGAAATCGTGTCTGTATCCCGACAGGTTGATTCTAACACGAAAAGCGCTTTCGGAAAATACCGAAAGCGCCTTATTCTATCTCCCATGAACGGTATCCTGTCCGGCATCCGGATTCTCTTTCCGGATCCGGATTACAGGATTATGCTCCGGATCAGCTTACTCGTTAATCATGAAGTCGATCAGCTTTTTCACATCGTTCGGATCATAAGCGACAAGCTCAAGCTCCGGGATCTCCTCCTTGACGGAGAAAATATTCGCCAGGGAAAGGAACTGACTGAGCTTACTCTTCAGATTCAGTCTGTCGCCTTCACCCGTGACCAGTTCTACCTTTCCACTGCAGGAATCGATCACCTCAAACAGTTTTTCCGGATCCTGTACATTCTGTAACTTCATAGTTAATACTCTCCTTTCCGCCCCTGATTTCTTCTGCGTGGGGGCTTCCTTTCCTTTGTTTTCATCTCGTTTACGCCCCCAAATATAGCACGCTTCAGGCGGAATGCAAGTGTTTTTCGCATTTTCCCTTTTTTGGATGTTTTTCACGAAACTGTCACAACGAAATTGTCTATGTTGCACAGCATATCGGAGAGCCAGAGAAGCTTCGATGGATCCGTACCCGCTTATATCCGGTAGATCCGCCGGCCGCGGATCTCAACCTTCCCCTCCTTCAGCAGGTGCCCGACTGCCCTTTTAAACGCATTCTTGCTCAGTGAGAACTCCCTCCGGATCATCTCAGGCGGCACCTTGTCATCAAACGGAAGCACTCCTTCATACTCTCCGATGACCTTCAGCACCAGCTCCGCATCCTTCTCAAGCTGCAGGTAGGCTTTCTCTCTGACAGACAGATTCAGCCTTCCGTCCGGGAGCACGCCGGTAACTCTGGCTTCCACGACTTCCCCGATCCGCCAGTCTCCCTGCGCCTCATTCTTCGGGATCAGCGCGCTGTACCGGTCATCCACGGCGGCAAAGACCCCGAAGTTCGCGCTCGTCTCATAGATCCTTGCCCTGACACGGGAATCTTTCTGATAGGGAGATTCCTTTTCCAGATAAGGATATACATTCATGGTGGCTGCCAGCCGCCCGGACTTGTCAATATAGGGCGCAACCAGCACCTCTTCCTGGCTTCGAACCCGCCTGGTTTGCTCATGGAACGGAAGGAGCAGATCCTTGGGAAGTCCCCATTCAAGAAATGCCCCGATCTTTCCTGTCTCTCTGACCTTCAGGAGTCCGACCTGATGAAGCACCAGGGCCGGCTGCCGCACCGTTGCGATCAGCCGGTCTGAAGAGTCCTTATATAAAAACACTTCGATCCTGTCGCCTGCCTTCGCTCCTTCCGGAACTTCCTTTTTCGGAAGCAGGACGGATCCGCTTCCGTCTGTCAGATAAGCGCCGAACTCTTTAAATCGGTCGATGGTAAGTATCTGTTTTTCTCCCAGGTTCATGCTCCTGTCTCCTGATTCGTTCCTGTTCACGGCCTGCCTGCTCCGGTTTCTTCCGGCTGCTTTGTTCAGGATTGATTCCGGCTGCTCTGCTCCTGCCTGAAAAAACATACCACAGCGCATACATTTCCCGCTTCCTTCTGAAGGCTGACCGTGACGCTGTCCCTGGTCCTTACAGCCAGCGGCCGGATCACGTCCCCGAGAAATGCCTGCTCCCGGTATTCCACCCGCGTCTCACGGATCGGGAAATCCTCCGGAAGGTAGTCCAACGCCATCTGAATGTACTGCTTATTGTTCACGTGATGGTTCGAATCCAGATGTGCCCGGCGAATCGTGAATGGCTCCTGCTCCTCTCCGTTCTCCGGAACGTTCACCCTTCTCGGGGCATATTCCATATCCAGCTTCTCTTCCTCCCCATAAAGAGACAGAAGCTTCTCCGGCACCTTGACAGGACGCCCTCTTTCCGTGTCCATCATGACCCAGATGCTGTTGGCCCATACCGCACGGACCCCGTTTTCATCCACAAGCTCCAGGTTGCGAAATCCATAAAAGCCCGTAAAACTGTACGCCCACGTTCTTACCGTGATATTCTCGCCAAGCCTGGGCATATGATCTGTCACGATCTGCCAGGATACAAGGATCCAGGCAAGATTCCGGGATCGCAGGTAAGGGATCCCGATCCCAAGATCTTCCCCCTGAAAGGTCGCCGCATCCTGAAAATAATTGACCACGCCTCCAAGAGACAGACAGCAGTCTTCTCCACATTCCGAATAGCGTACTCTGGACTGATACTCATACTTACTCATGATACTTCCTCCGCAGGCTATTTCCCTCCCGCGCCATCAAGGCCAGCTCCGGCACATCCTGTGCCGCAAACCTCCTGCAGGCATCGGTCGTTTCCTGTACGATCCGCCGGATCTCCCCGTCATCCTTCCGCAGCCTGGCAACCCAGCTGTACAGTGCTTTGTAATCGGATGTCTTGTTCAGAATCCGTGTACATCTGTAGTCAACGGCAATCTGCATGTCAGGGATCCTGCTCAGGCGTTCAAAAAACAGCTCTCTCATCCTGTCTTCCACCGCCTTCTGACAGATCTGCGCGCGCGCTTCCTCCGGGAGGCTGTCGGCCATCTTCCTCAGGATCTCCGTCATCTGTCTGAAGGCAGTAATCAAACTTCCTTTCATTGCACCTGCATAGACCGGAATGGACTGAGTCGTTGCCATCCCGGCTGCCTTGCGCAGCGACTCTTCAAATCTCCCGATCGCCGGGATAAATGCTTCCTCACTAAGCTGCGCGTACCTGTTCCAGTCTATTTCTTCCATCAGCTGCTGCTTCCTTTCAAGTAAGTATAAATTCTGTACGGGTTCCGGAAAGCGAATATCGGTCGTATTACGCAGGAAAAACCAGTCGTTTTGCGTTGTGTTCAGTGATCAGAGTTTCCTGTATAATCAAGAACTATGGATAGAAAAAAAGATATAAAAGAATCAATGATTGCCAAAGTCTATGGGAAAAACATCCGGCAGCTCCGCGAGCGTACCAGCTTCTCGCAGGAGGATCTGGCGGAGCAGCTCGGCTGCTCTGACGTAACCATCGGAAGGGTGGAGCGGGGCGTTCAGAGAATGAAGCTCTGGAGACTGATCCGGCTCTGTGACATTTTTCAGGTGAGCCTCGATTCGCTGGTGCGTGATACAGATCCTTCCGCTCTGTCCCCGGTTCCGTCCTATCTCGTCAGGCTCTTTAAGGAAGCGGACGATATAGAGCTTGAGATCCTTAAGGATCATATAAAGCTCGCAAGCCGGGAGATTGACCGTAAGCGCGCCATCGAAAGCCGCTGTCAGAGTCAATCGGAGGTTTCCGGTCACTCTGACGTCGCGGATCATTCCGGCGCTGCGGATCACCCTGACGTCGCGGATCGCTCCGGTGCTGCGGACCACCCTGACGTCGCGGATCATTCCGGTGCTGCGGACCACTCTTCTGACGCCTGACGCGCCCGCGCCTTGCGGTCTGCCATAATGGCTGATGTCTGTGCGGCAGCCGGACAGGATTCCCCTGTCCCGTTTCTCCACACGCCGCACAGCTGATCCCTCTCCCCGGCTTCAGGCAGCTCCTGCAGTCTGCTTCAGGCAGCTCCTGCATTCTGCTTCAGGACATCCCCGCATTCTGCTTCAGGAACATCTCCTGCAGCTGTTTCCTCCGGCGGCAGCTTCAGGACATCTCCTGCAGCTGCTTCATGCTCATCTCCTCAAGCAATTCCGCACGGATCCGGTACAGACGGTCTGACAGATCCACATACATCTCATGCGGATTCACAAAACGTTTCGACTCATCCCACAGAGATTCCTTTTCCCTTGTGCACACATCCCGGATCTCCATGACAGAGGGAGATTCGTAAACAGATTCTCCATCCCTGAATACGGGAACGAGAAGTTCTCTCAGCTCGTAGGTTCCGGCCTTCAGCTTCGTCTTCTTCCACGTCTCCATCGGATCAAACAGGATCAGATCCTGATCCTCATGGAATTCTTCCTCCTCCAGACAGATCAGATCCGCGCGGATCTTGTGGAACTGGCTGTCATAAACCCTGTAGATCTTCTTATTGCCGGGATTGGTGATCTTTGCCGTATTGTCCGAAAGCTTGATCTTGGGAATCAGGCATCCGCTCTCATCCTCAATCGCGGCAAGCTTATATACGCCTCCGAACGCAGGCGTATCCTTTGACGTGATCAGGTTGGTTCCAACTCCCCATGAATTGATCGCCGCTCTCTGGGCCATCAGCGACTGGATCAGATATTCATCCAGATCAGAGCTCGCCGTGATCGTCGCATCCCTGAAGCCTGCCTCATCCAGCATCGCCCTGGCCTTCTTTGACATATAGGCAAGGTCTCCCGAGTCCAGCCGGATTCCGAATTTCTTCAGTCTGATTCCCTCCTCCTGCATCGTGCGGAAGGTTCGGATCGCATTCGGAACGCCGGAGTGAAGCGTATCGTAGGTGTCTACCAGCAGCGTGCAGTTGTCCGGATACTGTCTCGCGTAGGTGCAGAAAGCCTCATATTCACTCGGAAAGCTCATGATCCAGCTGTGTGCGTGTGTTCCAAGCACCGGAACATGGAAAAGCTGTCCCGTCAGGACATTCGAGGTTCCGATACAGCCGCCGATCATCGCTGCCCGCGCCCCGTATGTGCCCGCATCGGGACCCTGCGCGCGCCTGAGGCCGAATTCCATAACACCGCCCCCCTGTGCCGCATAGCATACGCGCGCCGCCTTCGTGGCGATCAGGGACTGGTGGTTAATGATGTTCAGAATCGCCGTTTCCATCAGCTGCGCTTCCATGATCGGAGCGATCACCTTAACCAGCGGCTCCTTCGGAAAGACCACGGTTCCTTCCGGAATCGCCCAGATGTCACCCGTGAAACGGAAGGTTCGGAGATAATCAAGGAAGTCCTCGTCAAATGTCCCCGTAGAGCGCAGATAATCAATGTCCTCCGGATCAAAGGTCAGTCTTTTCACATAGTCGATCACCTGCTCCAGGCCGGCGCAGACCGCATATCCGCCGTCGTCCGGATTGCTTCGGTAAAAGGCGTCAAACACCACCTTCGGATTGCGTCCTGTCTTAAAATATCCCTGCATCATCGTCAGCTCATAGAAATCCGTCAGAAGTGTGAGCTTCATCGTACTCATAAGAATCTGTTCTCCTTTCCAATATCATTCCGTACGCCTTTCGTCCGGGCCCGGCGGAACGATACGGTTCTCCTTTCTCAACGCATTATAAACTTTTATGGCCGGAAAAGGAAGAAAATGATGAAAAATATGCTTGCATTGGATGAAATAAGAGGTTATAATGACATTCGTCGCAGGAAAGAGCGATTGATAAAGGGGTATAGCCAAACGGTAAGGCAGCGGACTCTGACTCCGTCATTTCAAGGTTCGAATCCTTGTACCCCTGTTAAAAAAAGGTACTGCAGCTGCAGTACCTTTTTTCTGTTCTGATTTCCGGCTCCATCCATACGCCGTTTTCCCCATACGCCGTTTTCCCGCGTCATGTCGCGGGATCCATGATATTCGCCAGAGCCGCGGCGATGACATTGGTCGTATCCGCGACCAGCGCGGCATCCACGGTGGGGACATACCTGTCCTCGTCCTCTTCCTCCATGTATTCCTCGGACACCTCGATCTCATAACCGTCTTCCGCGGTCAGCTCCATCGATGATCCGTCCTCAAAAGCAGCGGGAGCCTCCTGTGAAGCGCCTGTCAGATCGGATTGCTCCGGTTCCACCGCGGCTTCCCCGGCCGCCGCTGCGGCGTCAG
>CAJOQO010000111.1 GCA_905236545.1 uncultured Lachnospiraceae bacterium | reverse complement strand
CGTAGGGCAAAGATCTCAGCGTCGTTCCTGCTATGGTTTGCTTATGGGGAAGCCACCACTCCGGCCTTGTGCTGTGCCTGCCGCAGGACACCCCCTTGGCACCATGAGACAGCCCGCAGGCCGCTCCCTGAGCACCACGAGAAGGTCACAGGGGTTCCTGAGCGGCAGACTTTCGGGGGTCGGAGCGAAGGAACCCCTGTGACTGCCGACTGGTGATCAGGGGCGGCTTGTATCAGAACCCCTGTGGCTGCAGCATGGGGATCAGGGGCGGCTTGTATCAGAACCCCTGTGGCTGTCATAAAAGCGGTCAGGGCGTGCCGGAAAACGACCGCAAAACAGGAGCTGCCTACAGGTAGCGGAAAAGCTCCTGCGCCTCTTCTTTTCTCACAGTCTCCGCGACGCTGAGCACCTCGGCCTTCACGGCTTTCGTACCAAACGCAATCTCGATCACATCCCCCGGCTTAACCTGCGTCGACGCCTTCGCCGTTTTCCCATTGATCTGCACCCTGCCTGTATCGCAGGCCTCATTTGCGACCGTGCGGCGTTTGATCAGGCGGGACACCTTCAGATATTTATCCAGTCTCATCTCATTTCTCCTGAATCGGATTCCAGTGTTTATTCATTCCTGTTTAAACACAAACGGAGCGGGAGTAATCATCCCGCCCCGTGCGTCAACTTTTTCTATACAGGTCTCAGTTCAGAGCATCCTTCAGAGCCTTGCCCGGCTTGAACTTCGGGTTCCTGGAAGCCTTGATCTTCATGGTCTCGCCGGTCTGAGGATTCCTTCCCTCACGCTCAGGTCTCTCAGCAACCTCAAAGGTACCGAAGCCTACAAGCTGAACCTTGTCATCCTTCTTCATCGCATCGGTGACAACTTCCACAAAAGCCTTCAGGGCCGCCTCTGCGTCCTTCCTGGAAAGATCCGCGTTTTCAGCCATAGCTGCGATCAGTTCTGTCTTATTCATAAGATAACTCCTTCTACTTCGATTTCTTCTATAATTGTTTTCGCCTTTTTAGCAGACGTTAAGAATACTTATAGCTCTACATGCAATGTTTGTCAAGCAATAGCCCGGCCCTTCCGGGCTATTGCTCCTTACGGGTTACTATTGAATCATCTCTTCCACCAGAGCGCTGATCTTCTTCCCGAATTCCTCGTCCCGGCGCTGCGCATCCTCAAGCGACGTACCGACGATCCCGTAATAGAACTTGATCTTCGGCTCTGTTCCGGACGGACGTACGCACAGCCAGGCATCGCCCTCGAGTTCATAGTAAAGGACATTGGACTTCGGAAGTCCCGTGTCGGTGACCGCTCCTGTCACCAGATCCCTGATCTCGTCCTTCTCATAATCGCGGATCCGGAGCACCTTGCATCCGGCGAACTCTGCCGGTGCCTGCTCCCTGAGAGTTGTCATAATCTGACGGATCTTTTCCAGACCCGAGATTCCCTTCAGGCCAACCGCCGTGACATTGTCCCTGTAATATCCGCAGCGCTCATAGAGATCCAGCATGGCATCCCACAGAGTCATATTCTTCGTCTTATAGTAGGCTGCCGCTTCGCACAGCGCCATCACCGCAACAATCGCATCCTTATCGCGCGCATGGGTCCCGATCAGGCAGCCATAGCTCTCCTCAAAGCCAAACAGATAAGATCCCTTTCCCTCTGTCTCCATCTTCAGGATCTGACGGCCGATCCATTTGAAGCCCGTCAGGCATTCATACTCCGAAACGCCGTAATACTTGCAGATCGCGTCGGCAAGATTCGTCGTGACGATCGTCTTGATCAGGCAGCCATCCTTAGGCAGTCCCGACAGGGCTTTTCTCTGGCCGATCTCATAGTCCGCGAGCAGGCTCCCTGACATATTGCCGGTCAGCGTATGGTAGATGCCCTCCTTATCCCGCACACGCACGCCAAGGCGGTCTGCGTCCGGATCCGTTGCGAGCACCAGGTCAGCGCCGGTCTCCTCCGCCAGCTTCAGTCCGAGCGTAAAGGCTTCGTCAGCCTCCGGGTTCGGATAGGATACCGTCGGAAACTCTCCGTCCGGCTTCTCCTGCTGCGGTACGACCAGGACATTGTTGAAGCCAAGCTCCTTCAGGACTCTTGTGGCCGGAACCAGGCCGGTTCCATGCAGCGGTGTGTACACGATCTTCAGATTCTCAGCCTGCGCCCGGATCGCCTCCGGATGAAGGACGTTCTTCTTCAGCTCCTCCATGTAATCCGTATCAACTTCCCTGTCGCCGACCATTACATACAGGCCGTCAGCGACTGCCTGTGCCTTGTCCATGGTTTTGCAGGAAGAATACTCTGTAATCGCCTTCACCTCGCCCATGATTCCGGAATCATGGGGCGGAGTGATCTGTGCTCCGTCCTCCCAGTAAACCTTGTAGCCGTTGTATTCCGGCGGGTTGTGGCTCGCCGTGATATTGATGCCGGCGATGCAGCCAAGATGGCGGACCGCGTAGGAAAGCTCGGGAGTCGGACGCAGCGCGTCGAACACATACGCTTTGATCCCGTTGGCCGCAAGAGTCAGGGCAGCGCAGTCTGTGAACTCCTCATACATACGGCGGGAGTCATGGGCAATCACTACGCCCTTCTCCTTCCCGCCTGTCTTCAGGATGTAGTTCGCCAGGCCCTGCGTCGCCTTTCGTACCACATAAATATTCATCCTGTTGGTACCCGCGCCGATAATGCCGCGAAGGCCGGCCGTACCAAACTCGAGATCCATGTAGAACCGTTCCTTGATCTCATCCTCATTTCCCTCGAGACTGCGAAGCTCTTTTTTCGTCTCCTCGTCAAAATAAGGATCATCCAGCCACTGCTGATACCTTTCCCGATAGTTTTCCATAGCTCCTCCTGTCTTCTTCTCCCTCGATACGATGCTGCGCCCGGTTCCTTCTTCTCCGGCAGCGCCGCTCCGGGCACGCCGCGGCACGCTTTTCCTCCACTGTTACACTAGTACACCGAATAATTAATTTCTGGTACATTCACGCAGGATGATTGCTCATACGCAAGGCAGAGGAGGGAGTTGATGTG
>CAJOQO010000110.1 GCA_905236545.1 uncultured Lachnospiraceae bacterium | reverse complement strand
ATCAAATATGGCCGCGAACAGTAACCAATCATGTCTTAACAGAATTGGAAAACCATTCGTTTCATAAAGACAATTCTACCATGATGTGATATAAAGAAATCAACCATTCTAATATTGAATCCACGAGGAGCATAATATGGCGGAGAGAAAACCAAGAGCAACAAAGGAAGAGGCACTGAAGGCGAAGATTGCGGTAAATCTTGCCGCACAGGCAAAACTGGTTGAGAAACTGAATGAGCTGAAAACTGCCGAAGCAGATCTGAGGGGTAAGCTGGATGATCTTCATAATGAGGCTAAGAAGGCAGAAAGAGCAGCAGAGAAAAAAGCGCTGAAAGCGGCAAAGGCAAAGGCTGAGAAGGATCTGATGAAGGCTATAGGCAAGAGCGGCCTGAGTTTAGAAGAAGTGAAGGCAAAGCTGGGGATCGAATAATAAGCGCCTCATTCAAACACTGGCAGCCGGGATCAAATGCCAGGCCCCGGATTGCCAGTGTTTTATTATGAAAACCTGAAAACGAACGAATGGTGCTTCTCCGTCCGGAGCCTGAGGCACTTCACTGCCTGCTGCCGGCGGATCTGCAGGTACGGTCATTGCTTCTGCAGTTCCCATTGCTAAAGATGCGCTTACCAGGAAGATCGCTATTTTCTTTGTCTTCATGATTTTCATCCTCAATTTTCGGATTTGTCAGTAGTTTCGTTTTGCTCAGGAATGTCTGCCCTGATAAAACATTATAAAGCCTGATCAGGAGTTTATCCACACCGATTTGAAGGAACTCATGAAATGCAGACTTTCGACGACATCAACATGCTGACCTTCACCTGCTACGGCGTGAACAGCTCAAACGGAGGAGACGAGACCTGATGGACACGCTCAACCACTTTCTTGAAATCTGCTATGACCACAGTCCCACCCTGCGTGTCTGCAGATCCTGGGAAGCCATGACTCTCGACGCGTTCCTGGAGCTCCAGGCGGAAAAGGTGGCGGGCAATCAGAGGATAACGCCCCTGCTGGACCCGGAGGACTTCTATACTCAGGCTGAGGCGGTGGCCGCGGCGCGTCTTCAGCCGGACATTGCTGCCCAGGCGGTCCGGGGCATTCGCACGGGGGTGCTGTGCACGGCTGACCACCACGGCGGCATCTTCTGCGCTCAGACCTTCCAGACCGACCTGCTCTTTGGTGACCTGCTCCGGAGGCTGGGCTATCGGGAAACCGCACTGCCCATCGCTCCCGGCGCTCAGGTGGAGCTGGACAGCTCTACCTACGCCCGGGGCATATTGAACTACGCCTCCACGGATCATCTGGTCCGCATGCCCATATTCCCCGACAGGCCGGCTCTCCAGGCCTGCTGTGCCCCACCCATCAACGCTGCCTGGCTCAGGCGCTTTCGCGGCCGTTTTTTGACCAGGAAGTGGCTCAACAAGGTGGACCGGGCTGTAAACGCCTTTATCACTGAGGTGTACGAATCGGAGCCGGTGCTCGCGAGCCGGCGCTTTGATGACCAGGTTACCCGCATCGGTGCGGGTCTCAGCCGGGAACTCTTCGGGGAAACCGGGCCGATCCTCACCTATCTGGATCTGGAGAGCATGATCCTCCCGCTGTTGATCCGGGAGCTCTCCGAGGGAAACACGCTGCTCGCCGCCCTGCTGTGGGACGAACGGCTCCGCGCCGGGGTCGTCCGGACGCCTCTCCCGGGCGGCGGACACCTGGCGGACTTCTTCTTCCGCGGCGTGGACGAAAAGGGACGCAAGTTCCGGCTGACCCTGAACGAAGACAATCTCCTGACCGGTACGGACTGGAGAGGCGTTTCCTACGCCATACCGGCGGACGCCGAATCCATTTGCCCCCTCCTTGCGCAGCGCAGGCTCATGCCGGGCATACTCACCATGGCGCTCGCCACCTTTTTCGAACGCGGCATCAGCTGGCTGGGCGGCGTCTTCCAGACGATCTACCTGCCCGAATATCAGCAGGGCCTGGTTTCGGTGCTGAAGCAACGCGGCATGGACCGGGAGGCGGTGGTCATCGGCGGCTACGACTGCACCGGCTACATCTGCGGCCCCATGTACGCGCTGTACCAGGGCAGCGGTTACACCACCTCCGCCGGTCCCGTGGAGCTGAGGATCTCCCGGCCGTCTTACGGGCAGCTCATGGAAATCATGCGCCGCACCCGGCTGGGAGACGCCCATCGAATGGGCCTGCACATCATGTATTCTGACCTCGTGAACGTGGGCGCGCGGGAGGAGAACTGGTATCGACGTATTGCCGGGGCACTGAACGATCGCTATCCTGAAAATGTCATCGCATATGGACCATAAAGCATCCTGGGCTGAAATCGACGGCTCCGCCATCGCCGCCGGCATGCAAACCGTGCGCAAACAGCTCGATTTGGCGTTTTCTTTACCCAAGCCAGTTCTCCGCATCCTTACGGAATTTGTCAAAGGATTCTTTTTCCATATAGATCATGTGCCCACAGGGGTAATAGGAAAACGACAGATGATCTTTCAGGTTGTCATTCAGGAATACATGGCGGAAGGTATACTCAGCGGCGTAGAATGGAGTGGCTCCATCATAGTATCCGCACAGAATCCAGACCTTCAGGAAGGGGTTCTGGGAGATACAGTCACCAATCATCTGCTCCTGAGCAAGGTAACCGCCCTCGTTGCCAACAGGGAAAGACCATGCTTCATTGACATCCAGATTTGATGGGATATACGGCCTGTCTGTCTGGAAACCCAGTTCACTTACGATATAGTTGTTAATTGCATTTCCAAAAGACAAATCGAACGCTGCAGTGGAGGGATCACTTTCCCCGTCGTCCATGGAACCTTCCGTGGCAGGTCCGGTAATCCTGCCGTCCAGTCTGCCGGCTACCAGTTTCTTATCCTTCAGAAACTCCGTCAGGAAATCATCCAGATTAACCCGCAGGTTGGATCTCAGGACATAATCCTTTTTGAGACCGGTGTATCCGGCGTACTTATCTGCCAGCGTATCCAGCTCTTCTTCCGAAAAACGGGTTCCCCGGAAGAGGGCAGGAGCATATTCGTTTTCCACAAACCCGCGCACTTCATCCAGATAATCTTCCAGTTTCATTTCCTGATATTCCGGGGCAAGAATACCGTGAAACCAGGCATCAGCAGCGAGGGTAGGCAGGATCGTGGCATACGGAAGATCATTTCCTTCCGCGGGAACTACCGAGCTGAAGTCGTTAATCGAGGAGATCAGGATCAGACCGTTTATGTTCAGGGAACAGGCGTCAGCAAGATATTTGCATACCCCGGCGGCACGGGCGGTTCCATAGGATTCCCCGGCAATGTATTTTTTACTGCCCCAGCGGTTGTTCCGGTTGATATACAGACGGATGAAGTCCCCAAACGTACGGTTATCGTTATCATATCCGAGAAAAGGATCCATGGTGTCTTCCAGAGAACGGGAATACCCGGTACCGACGGCGTCGATCATCACAATATCCGTCAGATCAAGGAGAGAGTTCTCGTTGTCGACAAGATTCGCGGGCATGGTTTTCGCATAACCATTCTCATCAACATCGATCCGGCGCGGGCCGAAGCATCCAAGATGAAGATACATGCTGGCGCTTCCCGGACCTCCATTGAATGCAAATGTGACCGGCCTGGTGGACGGATCATCCACTCCATCCAGTGTGTAGGCTGTGAAGAAGATCTCACAGTTGTGTCCACCGGTTTCCAGAACCATCGTACCGGTTTGAGCGGTATAAGATATCTCCCTGCCCTGGATAACAGCTGTGTGGTTTGTTGAGACGATATGATCCTGAACCTCCTCTTTGTCCTGTGTTCCATCGTCCTGCGGAGCGAAGGAATCATCCGAAGGCTCCCCTGCTTCCTCCTTCGTTTCAATAACAGAGGCCTCTTCGGCTGAAGTGCCTGTCTGTGTCTGCGCGGATTCTGAAGACCACGCAGCTGTCGGCAATGCGATCATCAGCATGGAAGCCGCAGCTGCAACAGCAAGTGCTTTTTTCATCGTATTCGTTCCTCCTATGATTTCTGCTATGTCCGATTGATTTCTGCTATGTCCGATTTCCTTTCGCGGCCGGTATCAACTGGCACTTTTCATCATAGCATGTCCTTCCTGGTATTGGTAGAAATGATAGCTTTTGAAAAATGAGAACGGAAAAATCCTTTTTTCGGTGTACGTGATTAAGCGATAGCCCTAAACGGAAACCGGAAGTTGTTTGCCGTTATCAAAAAATCTGCTATAGTAGTCATAGGTTTTCTGAAAAACGGCACCTCGTACCGGACGAGGTGTCTTCTTATCACCTTTTGTCACCTTTTGCCGAAAAAGCCTGTAATGAGTTGATCAGATCGATGGTATTATCCTCATAATCAGAGAAAACACGGTCAGTATGTTGGGAACGCGTACCGTACATGATAAGGATTGAAGTTACTATTCACGGGCCTGATCTGAGCTTTGTACTGCCGCTTACAGGCAAGCCTGACGCGTCAGATACAAAGACTCAGATCGGCCGT